>SKKR01000458.1 GCA_007123655.1 Thermomicrobiaceae bacterium | reverse complement strand
GCCGCTGCGTACGCCATCGCCGCCATTGGCGCCGCGACCATCCTGCTGCTCATCGTCGGGGTGATCGCCGATGTTCGGGCTATCGACCGCACCAGTGGCGGCTACGAAGCCCCCTACACCGACTACAGTGGGGAACCGATCGACTGGGACGAAAGCTTCGATACCCCGAACGGTATGTACCGTGCCGGATACGTGTTCGACACGCACGTCGACTGTGAGTCGGGCATGATCAGCTTCGACGTCTTTGGCCTCAGTTTCGACTACCGGGAACTCTCCCCGCGTGCGCTGGCAATCCACGAACCGCGCGAGGCATGTATCGAACGTGGTTTCGATCCCGCCTTCTGAGCGACGTAGAAATGCAACCCACTTGTGAGCGAGTCGTGCCTCGTTGCGCGGCTCACTGAAACCCAACGGCCAACCGGTAGCGGAGACAGCGGTACGTAGCTACGTATCCATGCCGAGGCCACGTGCGCCCGAAAACTCCGTAGTTCGGATTCCGTATGTTCCGCGATGGCCGGGAAAGCGGGACCGCCTAGGCTGGATCTGGTTGTTGGAGCGTCGACCAGCGCGCAGTCGGCAGGAGAGAACACGACGAGGGTGTGGCCCCTCCGGTAAACACGACAACCGCGGTAGGGCTAACCCCACGTGCGATTTGGCAGGCAGCCGCATTCCGAACCGAGCGGGAAACAACCAGACTTCCCGAGGAGTGACGGAGCGGCAGTTCACGGAAAGGGAAGCACCGTGACTGACCAGGAGAAATCAACGGCGACGTCCAGTCTTGATTCGAAGGAGGGGATGACCATGAGCCGATTCTTTACGACCGCAGGGCTCGCCAGACGCAGCGCGCAGCGCCCGTGGATCGTCATTGCGGCCTGGGTGCTGGCGCTGGTAATCGCCGGCGTGGCAGCAACTCAGATGCAGACGATGATGGAGGGTGAACTCACGAACGGGGTCGAGTCCGCCGAAGCGACGAAACTCATTAACGATCGACTCCGCTCGGATGCTCCGGTGACTGAAACCGTCATAATTCGCTCCGAGTCGGAGACGGTCGACTCCAGCGCGTTTCATGCGCACGTCGAGACGGTAGCTGCCGAGCTCCATGGATTCGATCAACTGGTGACCGGCGTCGTGAGCTATTACGACCTGGGCGCAGCCGGAGCACCGGGAGCCGACGCCATGGTCGCCGAGGACGGCTCGGGCCTGCTGCTGCAGGTCGAGATGGGATCCGATATCGACGCGGCCGGCGATCACGCTCGCGAATATCTCGACACGATCAGGAGCCTCAACACATCCGGATTCGAGGTCATGACGGTCGGAGACGTGAGCGCTAACGAGGAGATCCTTCAGGTTGCCGCGGATGACCTGGGCAAATCGCAGAATTACGGGTTGCCGGCCGCTCTGATCGTCCTCGTACTGGTCTTCGGTGCGCTGGTTGCCGCCGGAGTCCCCATCGTCGTCGGACTGCTCGCGGTCGCGGTCGCGATGGGTCTCGCATCCGGCATCAGCCAGTTCTTCGAACTTGACTTCTTCATCACCAATATGATCGCCATGATCGGCCTGGCGGTCGGGATCGACTACTCGTTGTTCATCATCGAGCGCTATCGGGAAGAGCGCCGAAACGGGATCGAGAAACTCAACGCGATCACGGTTGCCGGGGCGACGGCCTCCAAAGCGGTGGTCTTCTCCGGACTGACGACGACGATGGCCCTAGTCGGCATGTTCCTGTTGCCGATGACGACCTTCCAGAGCCTCGCAATCGGTGCGATGCTGGCCGTGGGTGTCTCGGTCTTCGCCGCTCTGACGCTGATTCCGGCCATCCTGAGTCTGCTGGGCGACCGCGTCAACTGGCCTCGTCTGCGCCGGCGTTCCAACGACAGCGGCTCCCAGCCGGAAGCCAACGGCGTCTGGGCACGGATCACCCGCTCAGTCATGCGACGACCGGTGATCGCAATGGTACTCGCCATCGGGCTTCTGCTAGGCGCCACGGCTCCGATTATCGACCTGAACACCGGCCAGACCGGCATCGAGGCGCTGCCGGAGAGTGACATCAAAACCGCCTTCGAAGCCCTTCGTGAAGACTTCTATGTCGGCGCGCTCGCCCCGGTCGAGATCGTAATAGACGGTGACACTGAGAATCCTGCGGTCATGGCGAGCACGGAGCGGCTGATCGGCGCACTGGAGCAGGACCCGAACTATGGCCTCGCCTCGATCGAGGTGAACGACGCTGGCGACCTGGCGCTGATTTCGGTGCCGATGCAGTCCGACGCCAACGCGGACGAGTCCTTCGCGGCGATCGATGAACTGCGCAGCAACCTGATCCCGGATGCGTTCGCGGACGCCCCGGCAACCGTTCTCGTCACTGGCGGGTCGGCGATGATCGACGATTTCAACACGGTCCTGAACGATTGGATGCCGATCGTATTCGCGTTCGTGCTCGGTTTCGCCTTCATCGTGCTGACGGTCGCTTTCCGCTCGATCGTGGTCCCGTTCATGTCGATCTTCATGAATCTGCTCTCGGTTGGCGCGGCCTACGGCATGCTGGTCCTGGCCTTCCAGAAGGGCTACGGCGAGTTTCTGGGGCTGACGCACACGCCAGTCATCGAGGCATGGATCCCGGTCTTCCTGTTCTGCGTCCTGTTCGGACTCTCGATGGACTATCACTTCTTCCTGCTGAGCCGGATCCGTGAACACTTTGATCTGACCGGGAATAACGACGAGGCGGTCGCAACAGGACTGCAGGCAACCGGCAAGATCATCACCGGCGCCGCGTTGATCATGGTGGTGGTGTTCGGTGCCTTCGCGGCGGGACGAATGGTCACCTTCCAGCAGCTCGGATTCGGGCTCGCCGTCTCGGTTCTGATCGACGCGACGATCGTACGCTCGATCCTGGTGCCGAGCCTGATGAAAGTCCTGGGCAAATACAACTGGTACCTTCCGTCCTGGCTGTCCTGGATGCCGAATGTCGCCATCGAGGGCAAGCGACCAGAACTTTCCCGCGACGAGCCGTACGGTGGGTTCGCTCCCGCCCCGGCCGGCGGAGACGACTAAACCTTACTCCCACCCGTATCCCCTTCACGACGGCCAGGTTCCCCCGCCTGGCCTTCTTGTCTACTATCCAGCCACCTTCCTGAACAAAGACATGAATCAGGACGCTCGTCCGCGTCAATTGACGGTCCCATATAATGCTCGCGAACCCGTTGCACCACACG
>SKKR01000228.1 GCA_007123655.1 Thermomicrobiaceae bacterium | reverse complement strand
TGCTCGTCAGTCGGACTCTCCGAGACCGGTTCAGCTTTGTTTGTATCAATATTGAAGATGAGTATGAGCGACTTATGCTCGAGAGCGGTCTCATCGCGCTACTGGCACAACAGCCAATCGGGCGACCTTCATCCGACTGGCTCGGAAACTTTGCACGTAGCACCGATATTCGATCTTCGGGGCTGTGGAACACACAGCAGATAAACGCGGAGCCGATAAACAATGATCAACTTCGTCGACTGGATGATTTGATTCAGCATGGTCGGTAAACGCTTGAGAATGGCACGGTCAGCTCCCAGCACGGATTTCTCAACTGACTGCTCGTCGTTCGGGCTCACGCCGCCCGCTGGTATACCCGGAAGGCGCGGGTGGCAAAGAAACTGCACACGACGACGAACGCGAGCAACAGCGCCGTATACTGCGCCACGATCAGCCAGTCATCTCCCTGCATGGCGGATCGCGACCCGATGATCGCCCAGTTGACCGGGTTGAACTCGGACGCGGTGCGGATCCAGCCCGGCATCAGTTCCGCCGCGATGAAGGCCGTCGAGATGAAGACGAGCGGCAGGCCGAAAAAGTTGATGATCGCGATCAACGTTTCTTCGCGCCTTGCGAGCAGTGCGACGCCGTTCGACATCGCCGAGAACGCGGCCCCGAGCAGAAACGCCAGCGCCATGATCGCCAGAACGCCCGGAAGCCCGCCATCGATTCTCGCACCGAGTATCAGGCCCATCACCAGGATGATCATGCTCTGAACACCGACAGTCACCGCCGCGTGCGTCACGCGAGCGGCGATGATCGCGCCTCGATGCACGGACGTCGAGAGAAGCCGATCCATTATCCCTTCGTCCAGGTCCCGGATCAGTGACATTCCGGCCCAGGCGGACCCGAACATCGCGGTCATGATTACCACACCGGGCGTCAGGTGCTGGATGTAGCTGTCGACCCCAAACCCGGGGAGATCGACGATCCGACGAAATAGCTGCCCGTAGAGGAACAGCCAGATGACTGGCTGAACCAGGGTCACGGCGATCCAGATAGGCAAGCGTAAGGTGGTTCGCATATAGCGCAGGAACAGATGATACGTGTCGGCGACGAACGTTCTCATCTGATTGCCGATCCTTCGCCGTCGCTGGACGCGCCGTCCGCGCTGAAGTGCTGCCCGGTATGGTGGAGATAGACGTCGTCGAGCGATGGTCGGCTCATCGTTACTTCGTGCACCGCGATGCCCGCGTGCTCCAGGCGACTCACCAGAGCCGGTATCGCCGCCGCACCGTTCTCGACCCGAACGAGGATCCCCGCGCCATTGGGGATAATCTCCAGCACATTCTCGAGATCCCTCAGTGCTTCCGGTGCCTGATCTGTGCGGCCATTCAGATCCAGCGTGACGGTATCTCCGCGGATTTCGGCTTTCAGCGCGGAAGGCGTGCCTTCGGTGACGACGGTGCCGTGGTCGATGATCGCCAGCCGGTCGCACAGCGCGTCCGCTTCCTCCAGATAGTGGGTGGTCAGCAGAACGGCCATGTTCCGCTCGTTCCGGATGCGTTCCAGGTCCTTCCAGAGAATGGCCCGGCTTTCCGGATCGAGACCGGTGGTTGGTTCGTCAAGGAACAGCACGTCCGGCTCGTTGACAAGCCCCATGGCGATGTCGAGCCGTCTGCGCATGCCCCCTGAGTACGTCTCGACAAGCTTTTCCGCGGCGTGGCTCAGGCCGACCCATTCTAGTAGCCGGTCCACCCGTGGACGGAGGACATCACTGGGCACACGCATGACCTGTCCCTGCAGGGTCAGGTTCTCCCGGCCCGTGTCGTACTTGTCCACGCCGGAGTTCTGTGCGACGTACCCGATGCGCAGGCGAACCTCGGCCGGATGGTCCCGGACATCGTACCCCGCGACGACCGCGGATCCGCCGCTTGCGTGAGTCAACGTCACCAGAATGCGAACCGTAGTGCTCTTGCCGGCACCGTTGGGACCGAGAAGCCCGAAGATCTCTCCCTGCCGGACGTTGAACGAGACGCCGTCCACAGCCCTGACGCCGTTGCTGTACGTTTTCGTGAGGTTTTCGACTGTTATCGCGTCCATGGGTGTTCTTTCGCGTCCGATCTGCACCGCGTCGATAATCGTAGCGGATTCACCGGTGAAAAACCCGTGCCGGTAGCTCTTCCACACGGGATGCGTATGTCCCCGTGCGCTAGTGATGAGCGTTGTCATCAACATTGATCCGGTCAGGGACCTCCATGCCGGGTTCGATCACGATGAACTGCCCCATCATCCCATCGTCTTCATGCCGCAGGATGTGGCAGTGGTACATGTACGGGACCTGCGGGTCCGCGTAGTCCCTGAACTCGGCGATCAAACGAACCGTGCTGCCCCGAGGTATTGCGACCGTGTCTTTCCAGCCGCGCATGTGTGCGGGCGGTGCTTCCCCATCGATATCCAGTATCTGGAAGTGGATCAGGTGGATATGGAAGTTGTGGAATGCGCCGCTGGAGTTGGAGACTTCCCAGATTTCGGTCGTATCCACTTCAACGACGTTATCGATCCGGGCCAAGTCCATTTCTTCGTCGTTGATTCTGGACGTGCCGTTGAGCTCGAACGCACGGGTCGTGACGGCGTCGGACTCCGCGAGCCGCTCCACGTCAACCAGTCGTTCGAAGAGTTCGGGAGACTGCGCGATGTTTGCGCCTGCGGTGACGCGCAGGATGTCAAAGCGGTCGCTTCCACCGCTGGTGCGTTCGCTCCAGGGATCCATATCCAGATCCGGTGAGAAACTGCGTAGCATCACGTCATCGTCCGGCTTGACTTCCACGACGATCTCAGCCCGTTCGCCTGGCGACAGCTGAAGGCGTTCCACGGGTACGGGCGATTCCAGCAGCCCGGTATCGGAACCGATCACGGAAAACTGCCGGTCGTCTTCGAAACCGAAGTTGTAGACGCGTGCGTTCGACGCGTTGAGCACCCGGAAGCGGACGAGGGATGTGCTGGCCTCGAACGCTGGCGCGTGCGTGCCGTTGACCAGGATCTCATCACCCAGGATCCCCATGTTGCTCATCGGCCGGTCGCCGAAATCGAGCGAGCCATCCGAGTGGAACTGCTTGTCCTGCACGATCAGTGGGATATCATCGACGCCGTACTGGTTCGGGAGTTGCAGATCGTCCAGCGCCGGATCATCGATGATGAACATCCCCGCCGCGCCCTTGTAGACGTGGTCC
>SKKR01000320.1 GCA_007123655.1 Thermomicrobiaceae bacterium | reverse complement strand
CCGGTCAATGCCTTTGATAACAGGTCTAGTGAACCTTCGCGGGATCAATCATCGTCGTGAACCTGATGAAGCTGGATCAGGTTCCCGCAGGTGTCGTCGAAGATCGCGATGGTGACGCCTTCCATCTCGGTCGGTTCCATCTCGAACACGGCGCCCAGATTGCTCATGCGTTCAAAGTCGGCATCGATATCGTCGCTGGAGAAAGAAGTCGCCGGGACGCCGGCATCGTATAGCGCCCGCTTGTACACCTGAGCCGCAGGTTCACCATTGATCTGCACGTTCGGGTTGTTGTCCGGCTCCAGAAGAACTTCAACCCCGTCCGGGTCCTCGGGCGAAACGACCGTCAACCATCTGGCGTCCCCAACGGGCAGGTCCGTCTTCTTCTCGAACCCCAGAACCTTTGTGTAGAACTGAAGCGCCTCTTCCTGGTCGTCGACCAGCACGCTCGTGACTTCGATCCTGATCATCCCGTCTCCTTCGCGATCCACCCGGTTGAGCCCGTCAGGGTACTGTAACGCGCCCGGCAGTGAATCGAAAGGGTCGAACTGCGCCGATGAGTGCGGGAGCGAGAGTGGCCGGACATGATCAGTACGCGGGCTCCTCCTGTGCACTTTTCGCCACCTGACGAGCCAGCCGCTCTATCCGCGATGCCCATTCAGTCATGAAACCGTCGACATGTTCAGAGAGGTGAGGTAGTCCAGTCTCGGTAACGAGGAGCCTTGCCCCGGGTCCGGTTCCCTGGGACAGTTCCCATCGCACCGTCGTGGTACTTCCCCCGGCGACTTCGCACGAGCAAGATAACAGCCTTGGCGGATCGAACTTCCTCATCTCAACTTGTCCGCAGTGGGGCACCAAAAACGGGTCCGGCGGAGAATCACCGATTGCCACCTGAACAGAATTGGCATCGGACAGGAGTTCGCTCCAGACCCGTTCGACTGGCAGCACGAGCTGGCGCTCGAACTGGATGGTCCACCCATGTTGATCCTGCTGAAGCGAACCTTCGTCCAGCCCGAACTTCGCTACGTTCGCCTCGTGACTGTTCACGAAGTCCACTTGGACGTCGATCGGCTGGCCCTTGAGCAACAGGTTCAGGCCCTCGAGACTGGCGCTCCAGCCGGTCGCATACATTGCCGCCGCTGGGCGATCGTCAAAGACATGCGTGAAGATCAGCAGGCACGAATCATCGTCACCAACGAGTTCGATCTGCACGAGATCGTCACTCTCGCGCGGCATTGAATCAGGAGCGTGCTCACTGAAGGAGAAGAGACGAGGCGGCTCGATTTCCTGGATCGTCGCAGTCATCTGTGTTCCCTCGCCGTCATCGAACATGATTGTCCCGCCTGGGCGGAATTCCATCTCGACGACGCGGAATGGATACCATGAGCTGAGCTGATCCGGCCAGGTAATCGCCTCCCAGACCGTCTCGATTGGATGATGAAGGCGTCGCTCTATGCGCAAGACAGGGCGCCCCTCTCGGGACTCGAGTCTCTCGTTCATGCCTGGCTCCTCATGTAATCACTAAACGACAGCGCGGGTCTTGTTGACAGGACACGATCTCTGCTTAGTGGCCCGAACTCAATTGTCCGGACCGCCGTCGACTACCGCTCGTCGATCTCAGCCTCAACCCGTTTTGCGTACCGATCACGATGCGCTTCCCAGACATCCCACCGCCACGGCGCGGGGTTGCCATTGAGAAGGTCCACGAAAAGATCCAGATGCGTGTGCCAGCCGGACAGGAAGTTCGCCATCTCTGCCGTGGAATAGACGGTATGGCTCATCCTGAGCAGGCACCCGCCATCGTCAGGATGAAGCTCCCAGCGGACAACCCCGTTCGCATCGTCGCCGAACGTGTGCTCGAACAGGCGAGGCGGATCCCAGGTGATCACGCGCCCAGCCTGACGGTGGCCGGTGTTGTCGAAATCGAGCACGAAGGCGCCACCCTCGGAAGGCTCGATCTTCGCCGCGGCAAGCCATTGCACGAGTTGCTCCGGTTCGGTCAGCGCCGCCCAGACGTTTTCGACCGGGTGGTTCAGACGCCGTTCGAACCGCAAGACGAAAAGGTCACCGATCTGCTCGACTGTACCGTCCACAGGCTACTCTCCGTCTTCATCGTCTTCGGCAGCTTGGCTGTCGAGGTGCGCCTCCAGCGCGTCAAGCTGTTCATTCCAGTACTTACGATATGGCTCCAGCCAGGCGTCGATTTCCCGCAGCGGCTCCGGTCGCACGCGGTAAAGCCGCCGCTGGGCGTCTTTGCGCACGTCAACAAGCCCGGCCTCGCGTAGAACGCGCAAGTGCCTCGAGACGCCGGGCTGGCTCATGCCGAGGATCTCGACCAGATCATTGACCGGGCGCTCCTGATGCCGCAGCTCGTCCAGGATTCTCCGGCGGGTTGGTTCGGCGAGCACCTCGAAGGTATTCGCCATCTCGCTCACGCCCCTTTCTGGTGCTCCGTCGATTATGGCAGGTTGAGCTGCCAGGAGACCCCGTAGCGATCGTTCACCCAGGCGAACTTCGTGCTGAAGCCGTACTCACCGAGCGGCATCAGTTCCTGGCCTCCATCTGCCAGCTTCGCAGCCAGGTTGTCGACCTCCTCTTCGGATTCGCAGGTGACGAACAGCGAGATTGACGGCGTGAACGTAAATTCGTGCACGGGATCACTATCGAGCGCCATGAACGTCTGACCTCCGATGGCAAACCGGGCGAGCATGGTGGAGCCTTCCGTCCCGGGGTCATCCGGACCAAACCGGTTCAGCTCGAGAATCTCGCCATCGTCGAAGAGCGAGGTGTAGAAGGTGATCGCCTCCTCGGCCTGCCCCTGAAACATAAGGAATGTGGTCACTCTCTGTGTTACGTCAGTCGCCACCTAGTTCTTCCTTCCTCTCCAGTGCGAACTTCTTCAGGCACCCCTTATCGTGTGCTAGACCGTTTTCGTTGAATCCTGCGGGATGCACGCCTGTTCCAGCCCGAGCAGCGTGACTCCCCAGGCATAGTTGCAGAAGGCAAGCCAGCGGGAGCCCTCCGCCCATCCGGTTTGCCGGAACGTCAGGATGGTGAAGGGATCACGCCGGGGGTCGATTTGCCGGCCCAGAGCGTAGAACTCCTCTTTTCGCTGGAGAAAATCATCCGCATACCACGAAAGCACGAAATCTAGCGGCACTTGCAGTCCGTCTCCCATGACCTCCTCGAAGGGCATCATGATGTCATCACAAGCACT
>SKKR01000319.1 GCA_007123655.1 Thermomicrobiaceae bacterium | reverse complement strand
TCGAAGCTGCCTGGGGCATTCACTCGATTGTCAATGAAAACATGGCCGGCGCGGCCAGGCGCCACATTATCGAGCGGAATGGTGACCCGCGATCGTTCAGCATGGTCGCGTTCGGCGGGGCGGGACCGGCGCACGCGGTGGCGGTCGCCACGATCCTGGGGATGCGTGAAGTGATCATTCCGCTGGGAGCGGGAGTCGCCTCGGCGATCGGCGCGCTCACCGCGCCGATGGCACTGCCATTCGCCCGTTTCTACATGACCCTGCTGCGAACGTGTGACTGGTCTCAGGTTCAGCGCCTATATGACGATATGACGGCGGAAGCCGACCAGGCACTGGCTACCGCCGAGGGTCTCGACGGCGAGGTCCGCTACCGGATGGCGGCGGACATGCGTTTCCATGGTCAGTACCACGAACTGCGGGTGGACCTGCCTCCCGATCGACCGGATGCCGGTTCGAATGAGCGCATCGAACAGGCGTTTCACGACCGATATAGGGAGGTCTATGGGCGAATCCCACCCGGAATGCAGGTTGAGGTACTGAACTGGCACCTGATTGCCGAGGCGCCTGGCTCATCGTTCAACCTGGCCGCTCGCCCCGTGGATGGACTGGACATCAGCAACTCACTGAAGGGCGAGCGCGAGGTCTACTTCCGTTCCCCGGAACCTGGGTACCGCGCGGTCCCGGTGTACGACCGGTATCAGTTTCAGCCCGGGATGCAGACGGACGGCCCCTGCATCGTCGAAGAGCCTGAATCGACGATCGTCGTGCCGCCTGGGTGTTCCGTGCGCGTGGACGGGCATTCGAACGTGGTGATAACACTCGCGGGCGGAGCCGGGTGACCTGTTCCGTTAGCACAGGACTGACTCAGGTCATGTTGAGCGCGGGAGTAACTCACGTCATTTCGAGTGGAGCGAAGCGGAATCGAGAAATCTCCAGTCCTAAAGCGCCCGTGGAATGAAGCGAGATTTCTCCACTCCGTTCCATTACCTCAGGCAATGGAACTTCGGTCGAAATGACGTACGTAGTAGCAGCAGGACACGTTTCAACGAGGGGCGAAACAGTATGAACCATAGTCAGCCCGATCAACAGTTCGACCCGATCAGCCTGGAGATCATGTGGTCCCGCTTGATCGGCATTGCTGACGAGATGTGGACGACGGTGCTGCGCACGGCCGTCTCGACGATCATCGGCGCCGCGCAGGACTTCGGCTGCGAGATCCTCGACGCCAACGGGAGTTCGCTTTCTCATTCCAACCGCTCGATGCCGGTGTTCAACCTCGTGATGCCGAACGTCGCCCGCAAGGTGCTGGAGAAGTATCCGAAGGAAACGATGAAGCCGGGTGACGTCTATGTGACAAACGACCCCTGGGTCTGCGCCGGGCATCTGGACGACATCGCCACGGTTACGCCAGTCTTTCGGGACGGGTCGATCGTCGCGTTTACCGTCGTCGTGGCCCACACCTCGAGCATCGGGGGTTCGCTCTCGACCCGGACCGTCCGTGATCTCTACGAAGAAGGCATCCAGATCCCGATTCTGAAGCTCTACGACCAGGGGGAACCGGTTGACGAAGTCTTCGCATTCATCCACGAAAACGTTCGAATGCCGGAGATGGTGTTGACCGACGTCGAAGCCCAGGTCACCGCCAACGAACTGGGTGCCCGGCGCATTCTGGCGTTTCTCGACGAGTACAGTATGTCAGACCTCTCCGGCCTGGCGGAGACAGTGCAGCACTATTCCGAACGCGCCATGCGCCGGGCGATCCAGGATCTGCCGGATGGGGTGTATGAGAACGAGGTCGAGATCGACGGGCTCGGCGACCCTGTCACGCTCCGGTGCCGGATCGAGCTCAGCGGGGACGCACTCTCGATCGACTACGCGGGGTCCGATCCCCAGCGACCACGCGGAGGCATCAACTCCACGCTGATCTACACACAGGCGCATACGGTCTACCCGCTGAAGTGCCTGCTTTCCCCGGACGTCCCCGCCAACGAAGGAACGTTTCGGCCTATCGCCGTTACGGCGCCGGACGGGTCCATCCTCAACTGCCGGAAACCGGCGTCGGTCGGATCCCGCACGCGGACAGGCTGGCACATCCACTCCCTGCTGTTCGGCGCGCTGGAGCGGATCATGCCGGATCGCGTACAGGCGGGGAACGGGCTGATGAACTCGGTCCGGGTCTACGGGCAGGAGCCGGACGGGGAGTTCTACAACGCCCATTTCTTTATCGCCGGAGGTCGCGGGGCAAGCAAGGGCCGGGACGGCATAGGGCGGAACTGCTTCCCGAGCAGCGCCCGGAATGTGCCGGTGGAGGTACTGGAGCTTCGCACGCCGGTCCTGGTACGGATCAGGTCACTTCGGCCGAACTCGGCCGGCATGGGCCAGTGGCGGGGCGCATTCGGGCATCAGTTCGAGCTCAGCCGGCTACCAGGGTATCCCGAGCCGGTCAACTGTTTCTTCGATCCGGACCGGCTTCGCTTCCCGCCGCGCGGGCTTGCCGGTGGCGAAGACGGACCGAGATCTGCATTGTACCGCAACGGAGCGCACCTGACGCCGGATGAAATCGCCGCGGGGTCGACAACTCTGGCAAACGACGACGACCGCTTCGAGTGGCATGTCCCAGGCGGTGGCGGCTATGGCCCGCCGGAGCATCGTGATTCGACCGAGCAGCAGCGAGATGAAGACTCCGGGCTTGTGTGTCGCGGGACCTGAACGTTCAGGGATGCGGAGCACGTGACGCGGCCGGAGGAGTCGCCAGAGCTCTCACCGGACGAGAATTGGTCCGGGTCCAGCATTCTGGGATTAGCGGAAGGGAGTCGCAAAACCTCCCGCTAATCGAGAGGAAATATGAGCTGCGCCTGGTGGGTGATCCAGAAGCGACAGCCGTGGCGGTAAGCTTGCTCGCGGCCCACCTGATGAAACGTGAGCCAGGAAACCGTTATCGGTCCCAGCTACTCAGCATTCTGCCGGCTCTCTTAGAGGCCTCCCACTTCAGATCTCGTTCTATATCGCGCGATATGGAGATTTGCCAGCGCTTCAACCGCTTGAACGACGCCGTCATGTATCGTCGCATCGTGAATCGTAGCGGGGAGTTGATTTCCGGCTTCCGTGGTGCCGCGAGTTCCATTGACGACCTCCATCAACTAATTCGTGCTGACGCTCCAGTATCAGACGAGCCATCGAATGAGTTCGCGTGCTCGTGCCGATGAAGGTACTGTAGTTGCTTCGGGATC
>SKKR01000517.1 GCA_007123655.1 Thermomicrobiaceae bacterium | reverse complement strand
CGGCACCCGGCTGGTGACCAGCAGCGTCAGTTCCCGGCAGAACGACAGCAACTCCGCGATATCGCTCGCGACATCGGTCAGGTGTTCCAGATTGTCCAGAAGCAGCAGCAGTTGTTGCTCCCGCAGGGCGGACTGGAGTCCCTGGAGGATCGGCTGGTCTGCCTGTTCCCGGACATTGAGTGCTTGGGCGATCGTCGGGAGCACGTTCTGCGCGGACTGGATACCGGCGAACTCGAGAAACAGCACGCCGTCCCGGAAGTGGGTCTGCAGCCGGTCCACCACCGCCAGGGCAAGCCGCGTCTTACCGACCCCGCCAGGTCCGGTAAGCGTGATGAGTCGGGCGTCCGGCCCCTGGAAAAGATCGGTCACCGCGTCGAGATCACGCTCCCGGCCGATAAGACGGGTGGCGATATGCGGTGGCTGACCGCGGGTTGCACCATCGTCAGTCGTCGTCACGGGGTTGTCGATTCCGCTTCACCGGCATCCGTTTGACCATCCTGACGACCGGCTCCTGTATTGTCAAGCAATGCGGTTACGGAAACGCCTCGAGAAGCGTGCATTCCTGAGGCTATCTTTCTTCCGCTCGATGCACCAGTCCCTCGGCCGCGGCATAGCTGACGGCAGCGGCACGAGATGAAACGCCAAGCTTGCTCAGGATGTTGCTCACATGGTTGTCCACCGTCTTGGGGGAGATGAACAGTTCCTCGGCGATTTCCCGATTGCGGTAGTCCTGAGCGATGAGACGCAGGACTTCAATCTCGCGGGGAGTGAGATCGCCAGCCGTGACCGCGTTACGTGGGGTTGGCTCTGGCTCTGAAGAGATGAGTCTGCTGGTGATCTCGAGCGCCAGGTGAACACCCTGGTCCATCGACATCACTCGTCCGGCTTGATAGAAACGTTCGAACCGTTGCTCATCGAGCGACGATCGCAAGGTCTTCAGGACATCCGGATGAATGTCCCGCTCCGGCGCCAGCATCTTCGCGTTCAATCGCGTACACTGTCCATCCACGAAACCCGCCAGCTGAGCCGCGCCGTCCAGGAGACCGTGTTCGAGCGCCAGTGCCTCGATTCCGACGCACGAGAGCGCGATCGTCCAGGGGTTCGCATCTGCCTTAATCGCCTCGCGAAAGGCACTGGCCGCGCGCTGGTGCTGACCCGCGGAAGAGAGCACCATCCCGAGGATATTCCACGTATGCGCCTGCATGAACGGAATCGCCAGGGGTTCGCCGATCTCCTGGACGCTCCGTTCCGCCGCGGCGATTGCTTTTTCGTAGTCATCGGATGCGGACGCGCAGAGCGCCACGATCTGGGAGATGAAACCGGTAAGAAAGCGATCTTCCTGGTGTTCGGCGATCGTCAGCGCCTCGTCCAGAATGGGATTCGCGGTGGCGTACTCGCCCTTTTGTTGATAGTGCATCCCCAGTCGGCTCAGGCAATAGGCGAGTTCCTCCGATTCGCCAAACTCCCTCGCGATCGAAACCGATTTGACCAAGTAAGACAGTTCACTGTCGCTGTCGCCCCGGATTCCCTGGCTCCAGCCCTTCATTTCGAGTGCGGCGGCGTACGCAAGATCATGCTTCGCGGACTTGTCGGTACGATCCAGCAGGGGTTCGATCAGATTCTCGGCTTCACTGATCGAGGCGAAGACAATTGGAATCGCTCGTCGAACTGTCATCACCAGCCGTCGGTCATGTTCCGGGCCGGCGTGTTCAATAAGCCAGAAAATTGCCGCATGTAAATCCGGGATCAGTCGTCTTGCCTGGTCGCCGGTTAACGTCGGAAATCCTCGGACCGGATCTTCGGCCGAGTTCAAAACCAGCACGGCGTGGTTCCAGCCGGCATCAGCCTCCTCATCGTTTCTCCTTAACTGCTCGAACGCGAACTCCCGAATCGTCTCAAGCATGCCGAACGCGGGTTCCTTCTTCAGATCGCCCGATCTGACGATCAGATTGTGATCGAGCATTTGCTCCACCGCTGCTGGAGTGTCGACATCGATGCAATTGATGACAGCTTCGGCTGAGTGAATCGTCCACGGGCCCCGGAATACTGATAGAAATCGCAAGGCCTTCTGCTGCTCGGGCGTCAGCAGTTCATAACTCCAGGCGATAGTGTTCCGAAGCGTCTGCTGCCGAACAGGTAGATCTCGCGGACCACCCACGAGCGTGGTCAGCGGATCATCCAGGCGGGAAGCAATTTGACCTGGTTGAAGCATTCGGACTCTGGTTGATGCCAGCTCTATGGCCAGCGGCAAGCCGTCGAGCCGGTTGCAGATTGCGGCAATGTCTGCGGCGTTCTCCTTCGTCAGCCGAAACTCCGGATCGACTGCTCGGGCACGATCCAGAAACAGCGCCACGGCCGGTTCCGCGGCAAGCGCCTCCGGATCAGCCGGGTCACGGACATCCAGGCTCGGAAGTGGCTGGACAGGGTACACGTGCTCCGCCCGGACACGCAGTGGCACCCGGCTGGTGACCAGCAGCGTCAGTTCCCGGCAGAACGACAGCAACTCCGCGATATCGCCCGCGACATCGGTCAGGTGTTCCAGATTGTCCAGAAGCAGCAACAGCTGTTGCTCCCGCAGCGCGGATTGGAGTCCCTGGAGGATCGGCTGGTCGGCCTGTTCCCGGACGTTGAGTGCCTGGGCGATCGTCGGGAGCACGTTCTGTGCGGACTGGATACCCGCGAACTCGAGAAACAGCACGCCGTCCCGGAAGTGGTCCTGCAGCCGGTCGGCCACTGCCAGGGCAAGCCGTGTCTTGCCCACCCCACCGGGTCCGGTGAGCGTGACCAGCCGGGCGTCCGGTCCTTGGAGAAGTTCAACCACCGCGTCGAGATCACGCTCCCGGCCGATAAGACGGGTGGCGATATGCGGTGGCTGACCGCGGGTTGCACCATCGTCAGTCGTCGTCACGTGGTTGTCGATTCTGCTTCACAGGCGTCTGGTTGACCATCCTGACCGCCGGATCCCGTGTTGTCAAGCAATGCTGTAGATGGTCAGGTGTCGAACACTATGCATTTATGAGGCTAACTTTCTTCGACCGGAGTGACGAGCCCTATGTCCCCGGCACGGTGAACCGCTGCGGCCCGGGTGCTGACATTCAGCTTGCCCAGGATGTTGCTGACGTGGTTGTCCACGGTCTTCGGAGAGATGAAGAGTTCCTCGGCGATCTCCCGGTTGCGATAGCCCTCCGCGATGAGGCGCAAAACGTCGAGCTCGCGAGGAGTGAGTTCGT
>SKKR01000575.1 GCA_007123655.1 Thermomicrobiaceae bacterium | reverse complement strand
CCAGGGGCCCGCTCCATCTGGTCGAACACGTCCAGGTTGGCGTCGACATCCGCGGCTGGCGCTGGATTCTCGGTGTAGACGCCCGGGGCGCGCTCCATCTGATCGAACAGGTCCAGATTGGCGTCGATCTCCCCTGCCGGCGCCGGGTTCTCGGTGAACACGCCGGGAGCCCGCTCCATCTGGTCGAACAGGTCCAGGTTGGCGTCGATATCCGCTGCGGCCGCCGCGTCTGGTCCCTCAACCATTTCGCTGTCTTCGGTTGTCTGACCAACCGTTTCCGTGCCTTCGTCCCCTGCGATCGCGGATCCACTCGCGAAAAGAACGATCGCGATGAACGCCAGTGCAGTCGTAACAGCGCGAAGACGCCGCGTGATTCGAGTCTTCCATCGACTCGTTCCATGGTTCAGGTGATGTGTCCGCATGATATGCCTCCTCTTGCCGGCTAACTCCTCGTTGTTCGTCCGATCTGGGTAGAGCATGATCGAACGGAGGCCGGGGCACATCGCGGTAATTGGCCATTTGTATCCGGGGATCTGGCTGATTAATTCTTGCTATATGCGCGGAGGCCTGAGGATGATGGTACGAGGGTCAGCTCAAGATTCCTTTTCGGGTCGCGACATGAGCCGCGGCCGTTCTCGAGTCAACATCAAGCTTGCGACGGATGCTGGCAACATGGCGGACGACGGTATGAGGAGAGATAAACAGCTCGTTGGCGATGTCCTTGTCCGACTTCCCGTAAGCGAGAAGGTTGAGCACTTCCAGCTCTCGCGGGGACAGGCCGAACTGGCTGGATTCGCCACGGTAATCCAGATCAGACGCGAGCTGCTCGGCCCGACTGAGCGCTGGCGCGGCGCCGAGGTCCCCAAATACGTGCCGAGCGTCCGCCAGCAACTGTTGAGCATCGTTCTGCTGGCCGAGCGAATGGTTCAGCGCTGCTTGCGCCAATACGGTCAGAGCACGCTCGTAGGGAAGTGCGCACGCTTCCGCCAGTGATCGTGATTCCGACAGGTGATACTGAGCCGAATCAAATTCACCGGCGTCTGTCTTCAGTTCGCCGATCAGCCGGTGCGCCCTGAGAAGCGTCAACGGCTGTTCGGGATCGCTCGCCAGCGCGAGCCCATCGGAAGCGTACTCCAGCGCTGCTGTCGGATCGCCTTCGGCACGAAGAAGCTTTGCCCAGTAGAGCATCCCTTCGGCGCGGCCGTTGTGCGCTCCGGTCCAGTCGAGCCAGACATCGTGAGCGGTCATCCATTGACGAGCGATGGTTGTGTCATTGAGCGCTAACGCGAGTGCGGAACCAAGACGATGTCGTTCACCCGGAAGTCCGTGTATGTGGTCTTCCGGCCGCTCGCGCGGACCGGCCGGCATGATTTCCCGAAGCTGCCGTTCAGCGAACCGGTATTCCCCGGAGTGAACCCAGAACCAGGTGCGTGCGACATTCATGATCGCCCAGTCGCTCGGCAGTCGGGCGGTCGCGCCTGACTGGATCCGCTCGCGCAGTTCATCCCACTCCCCGGTCATCAGATACGCGTACTCGATCCCGAACGTTCCGTTTTCACCGCCGAGCGCCTGTGCGGAATCCCTGGCATCCTGCAACATGGTTGACATAAGCTCGTCGCGCTCTGAAAGGTCCCGGGTCCGGTAGGGAAAGTGAAGGTTGAGCAGTCGACCGGCACAAAACATGACGTAATACGCTCGAAATCCTGCCCCGCTAATCAGTTTGCCTGCGAGATTGAACGCGATCTCGGCCTTCTCCGGCTGTCCCAGGTTTGTCATCGCGATCGCAACCCCTGCATAGGCGTCCGTATCACTCAGGTCCGGGTAGTTGTCCGTGGGTTCAGGAAGTTCAACCGGATCTTCTTCCCAGTCCTCTGGAAGGTACGAGTTCGCGATTTCGATGCAGGTTCGGAGCCAACCCCTCCAGGCGAGCTGAAGCACGTAGGAGCCTTGCGTCAGTCGCATTGGATCAGGCCCCCCCGGAAGCAGGGTAATCGCCCATCTGGCGACCTCGTGGATGTCTTGCTCGGTTTCCCACAACGTCGAAATCGCCTCGCGCAGTCTCGGAATCTGGGCCGGGGTCCCACCCGGTCGAGAATCATAGACGCCAATGTTGAACAAGGCGAACGCGTCGGTCACTTCGTCGCCGCACTTCTGTGCAAGCTGCCTCGATTCCTCGAGATACGCCATACATTGGTGGGGATCCGAAAACCGGAGTAATCGGCCAATCTTGAGCAGCAGCCGGGCAAGCAGGCGCTCGTGGCCGGCGTTCCGGCGCAGGAGTGACGCTGCTTCTTCGTGCCGCTCAACCGCGATTCGCCAGGCGAACCGGCGCTCTGCCTGCTCACCAGCCAGGATGAGCCACTCTGCCGCCCGGTCATCGCCCGCTTGCTGAAGGTGCCAAACTACCGTTTCCGGATCAGGGCCTGACTGGTGAATATAGTGATCGGCGGCGTTCCGGTGCAACTGGCGACGACGCGAAAGGGAAATCCCGTCATAGATCGCTGCCCGCACGAGTGCGTGACGGAACTCGACCTCCTGTCCGCCAACGGTCTCATCAATCAGATTGGCCGCCAGTGCATCATCCAGCACGGGCGGGGCATCGGTCTCGACCGCCAGCTGTTCCAGTGACTCAATACTGACACGGTGACCGAGAATCGACGCGATCTGGAGCGTATCGACTGTCGCACCCGGGAGTGTATCCAGGCGCCGGTCAACCATCTGCTGAACGAGCCCGGGAAGTGACACCCGAGTGAGATCTCCCACGCTCCAGCCTTTCTCTCCGTGGTTGATTACTCCGTCGGACTCGAGCGAGCGCAGTAATTCGACCGTGAACAGCGGGTTTCCATCCGCCCAATCAACCGCGAACGACGTCAATCGCCTCAGATCGTCCGGACCGAGTTCGTAGGTTACTGTAATGATGTCCTGGACTGAACGCGCATCCAGCGGACGGAGGTCGATCCGTTCAGCATCAGACTCGCGAATCAGCGGTGGCAACATGGAGTACAGCGGGTGCTGGCGCGTGATCTCATCGTCACGCCAGCTTGCGACGAGCAGGATTCGAGAGCCCGCAATGCGCCGGGCAAGCGCACGCAGTAACTCCAGGCTTGGCTGATCCGACCAGTGCAAGTCCTCGAGGACGATCAGCAGCGGAGTCACACTGGAAAGACTCGAAAAGAACGCCACGGACGCTCGATGAAGCTCTTCCTGACTGCCCAGAGACGCCACGGACT
>SKKR01000362.1 GCA_007123655.1 Thermomicrobiaceae bacterium | reverse complement strand
TGCCCGGCGAAACGGGGTGCCGTGCGTGTACCTCTGGCCGAAGTAGCTCTCCTGAACGTCGGGGTGCGCATCGAACTGGAGCAATCCCACCGAACCATGGTGCCGCGCGATGGAGCGCAACTGCGGCAACGTTATGGAATGATCGCCGCCGATGACAATCGGGACAACCCCGGCCTCAAGCACCTCGGTCATGCCACCGGCAATCCGGTCGAACGAGTCCTCGATATATCCCGGGACCGTCGGCAGATCACCGTAATCGACGACAGACAGGTGATCATAGACCTGAACACCGAGAGCGGGATTGTAGGTCTTCAGCATCAGAGACATCTCGCGCACCGAGGCGGGACCGAACCGGGTTCCGGCCGCGTACGTCGTGGCGGTGTCGAACGGCACACCGACGATCGCGGCGTCCACACCACTGAGATCTTCAACATGGGGCAACCGGGAGAACGTCCGTATTCCGCTGTAGCGCGGTGTTTGCTGCGGATCCAGCGGCCGGTAGCGCGGCATTGAGACGTCACCTTCCATGCCTTCGCAGCCCGGCTGGATGTTACTCAACCGGCTTCGACAGCCCGACTTTGCCGAACGCCAGGCAGGTGTTCTGGCCGCCCAGCCCGATCGAGTTCGACAGTGCGATGTTGACCTCTGCCTCGCGCGCGGTGTTCGGAACGTAATCGAGATCGCACTCCGGGTCGGGCGTCTCATAGTTGATGGTCGGGTGAACCACCTGATCCCGGATCGACAGGATCGCCGCCATCGCTTCCACTGCTCCTGCGGCGCCCATCATGTGCCCGATCATTGACTTCGCCGAACTGACCGGGATCTCGTAGGCACGTTTTCCGAGAGCTGTCTTGATCGCGATGGTCTCTGCCTTGTCGCCAAGCGGGGTACTCGCGGCGTGCGCGTTGACGTAGTCAACCTGCTCCGGCTCGATTCCACCTTCCTGCAGAGCAAGCTTCATCGCGTGGGCGGCTCCCCGACCCTCCGGTTCGGGGGCAATCGGGTGATAGCCGTCGTCACTGGCCCCGTAGCCCAGGACCTCGCAGAAGATGGTCGCACCCCGGTTACGGGCGTTTTCCAGCGTTTCGAGGACAACCATCGCCGCGCCTTCGCCGAGGACGAAACCATGCCGGTTGGCGTCAAAGGGCATGCTCGCTTTCTCCGGGGTGTCGTTCATGGTGGACGCCGCTTTCTGCACAGCAAAGCTCGCGACGAAAAGCGGGAAAATACAGTGCTCGGTGCCACCGGCGATCATCACATCCGCCTGACCGGAACGAATGAACTGGGCCGCCTCACCGATGGCCTGGGCGCCGGTGGCGCAGGCCGTCGAGACAGTCAGGCTGGGACCATAGAAACCGAACAGCTGGTGGATGTGGTAGGCGGGCAGGTTGTGAGGGAACGTCGTCATGAAATGCGGCGAAACCCGCATGAGCCCGCGCCGCTGTGCAACGTCCTGTGTTTCCAGAATCGTGGCCATGCCGCCCGCGCCGGTTCCAACCACCACGCCGGCCCGGTCGGGATCGAGTGTGGACGGATCCAGACAGGCGTCCCGCATCGCCATCCCGGCCGCTGCGACACCGAACTTGGAGAACAGCGCCATGCCGCGCTCAGTCTTGCGGTCGACAATGCCGCCCATGTCGAAATCGCGGACTTCGCCGGCAATCTGGACGGTCAATTCGGAGGGATTAAACCGTTCGATTCGGGTAATGCCGGACTTTCCGTCGCGGAACCCTTGCCAGGTTTCCTCCGCCGTGTTTCCGAGCGGGGAAACGGCGCCGACCCCGGTTACCACGACCCGGCGATCCGCATCGTGCCTCAACACGTTTCCGCAGCGCGGGCAGTAGTTATCCGTATCCCTGACGGATGCCTTGCAGCGTGGGCACAGCATCGACCTACACCTTCCAGCGCCAGAACCGTTCGTTCGGGCGGGAATCAGCCGGCAATACCGATTGCGTCAGAACGCCCGCAACCGGGGCCGGGGCGACTGACGCCCGGATACTACCAGATTCCCGCGTGTCAGGGACATAAATGTGATACGGCAGGGGCGTGAACACCCTGCCGCAGGAGTACGGAAGCTTGATTTGAGCTGGCGCTAGACGGCTCGTCGGCCGCCGGTCACGAGTTGCAGCACCAGTACGATGAGCGCAACGACGAGCAGAAAGTGAATCAGACTTCCAATCCCGCCGATAAATCCAAGCGCCCAGAGTATGAGCAGGATCACGAGCAATGTCCAGAGCATAGATTCTCCTAACTGAATGACTTCACCGAAAAGCAAACCCAGACCGCTTTCGCGAGCACTCAAGTCAAATTGTGTGCCACGGTTCGTTGACGCGAGGCGGATCTGGTTTTCGCCGTCACCCACCCGGGTGAGGTCTACGATATGAGTACACAATCCGCGTGCCACCGTTCCTGGCACCGCTCGGTAAACCTGAAAACCGCGTAAGATTGTCCGACGGAGATGCCGCGCCAGACCCCGTGCGGATCCAACGGGATCAGGCTGGAAGGGAGTCGGTTATCACAATGCACATCAAGACGATCGTCGCCGGACCGGTAGAGACGAACGCGTTTGTCGTTGGGGATGAGTCGTCGCACGAGGCGATCATTATTGACGCGCCACCCGATTCTGCGGACAGGATCATGGACGCCGTGCGAGACGACGGTTTTGAGGTCAAACTTATCGTGCTCACCCACGCCCATTTCGATCACGTGGTGGATGCGGCTCGCGTCAAGGCGGAGTCCGGAGCGCCGCTTGCGATCCATGAAGATGCCATGATGCAACTGAGACAGGTGATCCAGAGCGGTCAGGCTTCGTATCAGCCGGATGACATTGGCCCGGATCAATGGCTCAATGACGGGGACGTTATCGCGATCGGATCACTCCGCTTCACCGTGATGCTGACGCCCGGACACGCGCCGGGGCAAGTTTCACTGTACGAACCGAATGAGCAGGTCGTATTTGGCGGTGACACACTGTTTCCCGGGGGCTACGGTCGGGTGGATTTACCCGGCTCGAGCCGGGGCGAGACGCAGGAGTCTATCCGGCGGATGCTGGAGCTTCCCGATGAGGTGACCGTGTATCCCGGGCACGGACTTCCGGCGCAAATCGGCAACGAAAGAGCCTGGATGCGGGAGGTTTCCGAGAACGGCGTTTCTTAGACCGCGGTTCGGGCTTCGTCAGTCGCGCTGGACTCTTCGCGCTCCTCGATATGGGTCACCACGCCGAGGACGTAGTGAATCGAGACGCGGTCGTTCGGGTGCGGATGGTCGTACACCGCCTGGGCCGGTAGCCTCGCCTGGAGCACGTTCTCCGGATCATCATCATGCACATAGTAGATGGTCAGGTACCGGTGATCCTGGATAAGGAACGGTACGATCCCGATGATCGTGGCATCAACATTCATCATCGCCCTGCTTTCCCGGGCCGGCTGTGGAACGCCGTGCGTGGAACCCTTGGCGCCGATGGAGTACCCTCAATTCTAGCGGATGGCGCAACTCGCCGGCCAGCGTACCTGTCCGGTCCGCGTATTCATTGAACACCGTTAATCGCAAATGTGTGAGATATTCGGGGGTTTTGTGCAGAGTCATCGTGAGATCGTCCGGCTGGCGCTCGCCGAGGACATCGGGACGGGAGACATCACCACTCGTTCCACTGTTCCGGAGTCCGCCCGCGCCCGGGGCGTCTTTCGCGCCAAGTCGGATGGCATTGTCTCCGGCATCGATGTCTGCGCGGCAGTCTTCGACGAGGTTGATCAGGACATCCGGTTGACCGCCAGGCTGGCGGACGGGGGCGCCTATCACAAGGGAGACGAGATTGCCGTGGTTGAAGGGCCGGCCAGAGGCGTGCTGACCGCGGAGCGGGTCGCACTCAACTTCCTGCAGCGTCTGAGCGGGGTCGCCACAGTTACGTCCCGGTATGTGGAGGCAGTCCGCGGCACCCGGGCACGGATCATTGATACGCGCAAGACCACTCCCGGCATGCGGCTGCTCGAGAAGGACGCAATTCGCCACGGCGGCGGTCACAACCACCGGGTGGGACTGAGTGACGGCGTCCTGATCAAAGACAATCACCTGGCGGCGATCGGCGGAGAAAATCCGATCCGCTCCGCCGTGGAAGCCGCGCGGTCGACCATCCCCCACACCCTCAAGGTGGAGGTTGAGGTCACCTCGCTGGAGGAACTGAGCCAGGCACTGGACGCGAACGCGGATGTGATTATGCTGGACAATATGGACCGGCACACCATGGCGGAAGCCGTGCGCCTCACGGATGGCCGGGCGTTGCTGGAAGCGTCCGGGGGAATCACGTATGAGTCTGTCCGGGAGGTGGCGGAGACCGGAGTCGACCTGATCTCGGTCGGCGCGCTGACGCATTCGGCGCCGGCGATGGATATCAGCCTGCAGTTCGATATCAGCCAGGGAGAGGCGCGATGAGCCAGCGGCAGTCCGATTCCCCCCGGAACACGACCGGGGTCGGTGGGCTGGTGGTTCGCAATCAGGAAGTGCTCGTGGTCCGCATGACGTACGGACCGAGCAAGGGACGTTACATGCTGCCCGGCGGATTGCTCGATCCGGGTGAAACGCTGGATGATGCGGTCATCCGGGAAGTCAGAGAGGAAACCGGTGTCGAAGCCGAACCCAGAGGGATCATCGGCGTGCGGTCCCGGTACACCGAACGGGGAACCGATACCTACCTGGTCTGGCTGATGAACTATCTGTCGGGTCAGCCGAACGGTGACGGCCGGGAAATCGAGCATGCCAGGTTTATGACCTTCGAGGAGATCTGCCGGCGGGACGATGTCGTCTATCTCGTCTGGTACATGGCGAGTCGAGTGTTCAACGGTGGCACTGAGCTACTCGAGCACCGGCAGGACTACGAGTACCAGATGCCAGGCTCTACCCCGGACTCCTGGAAGCTCTTCATGTGACCCCGGCCAGAGATTCGGTTTCCCGTCCCGCGGGTTTCCCGGATTCAATCTCCCGGAGCAGGCCAAGCGAATCGCTGATCACGCCGGTCACACCAAGTTCCTGTACGCGCCGGTACGCGCTCCGGTCGTTGATCGGCCAGGTAATGATCGCCGGAACCCGGGCCCGGAGCTCTCTGACCGTCTCGGGCGTCAGCAGTTCGTTGTGAATTGAAACGGCGTCGTAACCTGCCTGCTCCAGCATCGGCAGCGCCCTCGCAAGTTGACGCCCGTTTCCAATCGAGTACACCAGCGAAACATCCGGCTCACCGCGGAGCTTCTCCAGCAGCGGCCACGTTTGCGAGCAGACGAGGACGCCCCTGCCCGGCCGGACGCGGCGGGAAACGTCCAGTAGCCGCGCAGGTAGCTCCGGGTCCCGTCCCTTCAGGTCCAGCATTACAACTACCTCGTCCGGGATCGATTTCAGCAGCGTCTCGAGATCCAGATCCGGCTCCGGACGGAATCTGATCCACCAGCGATCCCATCGCAGTGGCAATTGTCCAAGCGTCTTGGAATGACGCACTTCGAGACGGCCACGGTGAAGCCAGAGGTCCGCCTCGATAACGTCAACGCCGGCATCCGCCGCAGCGCGGGCACGCGCCAGATCATTCCCGGCGCGATGCGCGACCGTCACCGGCGTTTCCATCGACAGGAGCGGATGCGTCTGCTCGGGTGGGTACTCCGCACTGGGAACCCCGCCAGCGTTGGGAGGATCGCTGGTTACCTTGACAGACCAGCCTGGCCAGAGATCGAACCCCCTGGTCCGTAACAAGATGATGGAAATCCACAGGCTGGCGGCAACGAGTAATCCACCAACCACGCCATCCACGAAGTAGTGATTCGCCGTGAAGACTATGCCAATGAACATCATGACCGGCATGGCGTATCCGAACAGACGCATAGGACGAGTCCGGGACTCACGAATCAACGCGATCCCCATCAGCAGATTCCAGCCAAAGTGGAGGCTCGGCATGGCAGCGTACGGATTCGTCAGTGCCGGTGGCTGCAGCACCCGGTATGAATTGGACTGCTCGGTCACGGTATCGACCACATCCAGATCGCCCACGAGCCGCGGAGGCGCAACCGGGTACGTTGCGAAGATGAACATCGCGATGATGCCGGAGATCAGAAACGCGTTCCGGTAGATACTGAACGTTTCCGGTCTGCGGATGATCAACCAGACCAGTGTGCCCACGACGACCGGCCAGTGACCCCAGATGTAGATCCAGTTGACGAGTCGCACCAGGAAATCAGACCCCAGAATCCACGCCTGTAATGTTGGCTCGTGAAACAGCCCGAGCCGGGTCTGGAACCGGATGATCGAGTCAGCGTTGGTGAACGCGATCTCGTCCCGTGCGACAACTAACCCCCGAACAGCGAAGTAGACAAAGATCGCGGGGGCGATTAGCAGGATCTCCCGGCCGAGCCGCACAAACCAGGCGCCGCCACGCGGCACAAGCTGATGCAGGAGCAAAAGCACCGCAATCACAACCAGGTACATTGTCGTGGACCACTCGAACGGGTTCAGCGCTGTGGCGAATCCCTGAATGATCTGGATTCCGGGCGACATGGAGAAAACTTCCCGCTGGAGACGCATTCCGGCGCCATCGATTCGTCACCCTGGCAGTATTCTGCGCGACCGCCGGTGACACCCCTGTACATAGCTAATAACAATCGTGTCAGTTCGGTATCAAATTCCCCGGACAAACTGAGCGTGCGCCGTTGTTCCCCCACGGTGGTGAATCAAGTAAAGTACCGAACGGGTCGGCCACCCGGACATCAGGCCGGCACTGCCGTTTTCGATCAATCTGACCAGAGGGCGTGATTCGTGTCGGTTGTCTCGGCTGCACAGGAACCACTGCCACGTCCGATCTGGGTCCTCGCCGCGGCGATGGTCGTCCTCTTCACCGCGCGGGGTATGACTGTTCCCTTCCTCATTATCTACTTTGGACAGGTGCGCGGTCTCGGCGAGTCCGTCGCCGGTGCCGGAATCATGGTCAACGCCATCGCCGGCGTCATCTTTACGCTGCTCATGGCCGGACTTATCGACCGGATTGGCACCCGCCCCGTGCTGATCGGCACGATCGTCGGGCTCGGCGTGATGACCTTCGCTCTGCCCTTGGTGGATTCCGTCTGGATGCTCTTCCTGGTCATGGGTCTCTACGGACTTGCCGCACAGCTGTTCTGGCCGGCCGCGGACGGACTGGCGACCTCGCTGATCCACATGCGTCAGGCATCCCGGATGTTCGCCCTGCTGCGGGTAACGAACGCCATCGGAATCGGAACTGGCGGGCTGGTCGGGGGTCTGATCGTTTCAGGCGGGGGAGTGGCGGAGTACCGCACGATGTTCATCATCAGCGCCGTGGGCTGCGTCATCGCGTCACTGATGGTGACGTTCCTGATCCGGTCTCCGGAGCGAGCGCCGGAGCCGGACAGCACGTTTCACGGTTTCGCCGAACCGTCCGGCTGGTGGTCGGTCTTGGCTGACAAGCGATTTCTTGCCAGCCAGTTGATCATCTTCATTCTGGTCGCCGGGTTCATGCAACTCCAGGTGGGCATGCCACCATACCTGCGCTCGGAGGCCGGAATCAGCGAGAGTTTCATCGGCGGGCTCTTCGCATTCAAGACCGTCATACTGGTCATTTTCCAGATGCCGGTCGCATCACGGATCGGCGTCTGGCAGCGGGGCATCACCCTTTCGCTGGCGGGTGTCACCTGGATGGTCGCCTACGCGATGATTGGCCTTTCACCGTGGCTGGCGATTCTTCCGGTCCTGGCGGTATGCGTGTTCGTGATTGGCGAGATGCTGTTCATGCCGACCAGCGCGGTGATCGTCGTCGATCTCGCGCCGGAGAAGCTACGAGGCCGTTACCTGGCAGTCAACAGCGTTGCCTGGGGCACCGCCTGGGGATTCTCCTCGCTCGCGGCGGGGTTCATGCTCAGCTCTGCGATCCCCTGGATCATCTGGCCTGCAACGATCGCGCTCGTTTCAACCGGAGTTATCGGCGGGATTCTCTACGATCGCAGCGCTCCGGACCGGTACGGCGGCATCGCGCCGGTCTCAACGGTTGGTGGAGACACTTATACCTACCGTCAGAGCCAGGAGGCGCCGGAGTTCGATCTCAGGCACCCCTCAGAGCGGGAAAGCCAGTCGTCCTGAACTCAGGCAAGCTCCGCGATGATCTTTGAGAGCGCTTCTTCTTCCCCGGCAGGATCGTCAGTCGGAATCAGCATGACCAGCAGTTCATCGATGTCCGACTCCAGGATCTCGCTCAACCGTGACTTGACGGTCGCGGCATCTCCGTTGACGACAAGGTGATCGAGCAGATCGTCGGTGACCGCTCCGTCGTCACCGACGGGATATCCGGCATCGTTGAACATGCGGGCGTAGAACGGCAGGCGGGCGTACCGGCGGACGGTCGGCCCAGCAGCTTCCCGGACCCGGTCGAGGTTGTCCGAGAGCGCAACGGGGACGTGGGCGATCATCCGCGGCATCTCCCGCCCCGCTTCTTTGGCGCCTTCCCGCATGGAAGGGATCGCCGTCTCGGTGAGGTAGTGGACGGGGCAGAGCCAGGAGATCGCACCATCGGCGACTTCTCCGGCGAGCCGGAACGCGTTCTTTCGCAGCGCCGAAATGTACAGCGGCATCGGCGCTTTCGCGCCGCCGGAGATCCTGACGTTGAAGTAATCGCCGGAAAACGTGCTCTCGCCGGTCTCGAGCAGCGACCGCAGCACGGTTACGTACTCCCGCAGGTGATCGAGCGGCTTCCCCATGTCCAGTCCGAACGCGTCGCTCATGCTGGACTGGTGACTGGGACCGATCCCCAGGCGAAACCTCCCCGGCGCCAGTTGATAATGGGAGACAGCCTGGGTGTAGAGCACGCCCGGGTGTCGTGGGTAAGTCGGGACGATCGCCGTGCCGACCTTGATCGTGCTTGTCCGGGCCATCGCAGCCGAAATTAGCGTCATTCCGTCCGGCCGGACGCCGCCAACCGTCGTCCAGATCATGGGAACACCGCGCGTCTCGGCACGAATGACGCAGTCGACTGACGTCGCCGCGGAAGATCGATCGGGAATATCGAGTCCAATTCGAGGAAGCTCCATCTTCGTCCCTCCAGATGAGCCGTGAGTACCAGCCAGACGAAATCATGACTATCATGACGCGTAACAACCGCTTGACAGCGGGTTGTTTTCATCGACCATAGCGCGAACAACCCGGCAGCTCAACACTAGCACGAGAGGACGGCGCGGAATGCCCGGACCGACTGCATACATCTACGACAGCCGCTTCCTGCGGCACGAAACGGGGAACTACGAGCTGATCATGCCAAACGGAGACGTCCTGGAGCCCGAGCCGCATCCCTCCAATTCCCGCATCACCCGGAGAACCGCGCAGCTTATCGACGGATCGGGGATCATGGAGCATCTGACGTCCATCGAGCCCAGACTGGCAACCGCCGAGGAGATCGGCTACGTCCATGACCGCGACTACAGCGAGCAGGTCAGGGTGACCGCGGAGCGCGGAGGAGGCTTGCTGGACACCGAGACACCGATTGCATCCGGATCCTGGGAAGCGGCGCTGCTCGCCGCCGGCGGGGCGATCGTGCTGACTGATCGCGTTCTCGGCGGGGAATTCCGCAATGCCTACGGGCTGCTCCGTCCGCCCGGACACCACGCCATGCCGAACCAGGGTATGGGTTTCTGCGTCTTCAACAATGTGGCGATCGCGGCCCACCATGCCCGCAAGGTCCACGGCCTCAACCGGGTGATGATCGTTGACTGGGACGTGCACCACGGTAACGGTACGCAGTTCGCCTTCTGGAACGATCCGGACGTCCTGTTCGTATCTCTGCATCAGGATGACTGGTATCCGGCCGGCTGGGGTTACGTTGAACATACCGGTGGTGCGAGCGCCGAGGGGAGGACGGTGAATATCCCGCTACCACCCGGTTCCGGCAATTACGCCTATCTGGCCGCGCTGGAGCGTGTCGTGGAACCGATTGCCCGCCAGTTTCGGCCGGAGTTACTGTTCATCTCTGCTGGGCAGGATCCGAGCATGATGGATCCGCTGGGGCACATGATGGTCACGGCATCCGGTTTCCGCCAGATGGCCGAGCGTCTCACCGCGCTGGCGGACGAGGTCTGCCAGGGCAGGCTCGTGGCGGTGCAGGAAGGCGGGTACTCCGCCATGTATGTGCCGTTCTGCACACTGGCGGTCATCGAAGGCATGACCGGGCTGCAAACGGACGTCCCGGAACCGTTTCTCGGGGACAGTGAACTCGACGCCGCGACCCGCGAGCAGCGACCGCACCAGGAAGCGGCAGTGGATGCGGCGCGGCGCGTTCAGTCTCAGTGGTGGGATCTCTGAGCGAGCCGCGAAAGGTCGTCGCGCCTAATCCGCGCCGTCCAGTTCGGCCTCGATCTCGGCCGCGAGCGCCTCGTAGCCATCCCACTGCACGATGCGTCCGTTAATCTGGAACTCCGGAGTGCTGGAGATCCCGGTATCCTGCGCCTCAGCGGTGCTCGCTTCCACCTGGTCGCGATACTCGCCGTCATCCAGGCAGGACTCGAACGCATCGACGTCCAGACCGAGCTCGTCCGCTATCTGAATGAGCCGGCTGTCCGCGTACCCGCCGTCGTTCATCGGCGGCGTATGCTGGTTCTGATAAAGCGTTTCGTTGAAATCCCAGTAGGCATCCTGGTCGCCCGCGCAGGCGGCACCCTCTGCGGCCCGAATGGTTTCTTCACCGAGATGGGCAAAATCGCGATACTCCAGGTAGACCAGTCCTTCTTCGATGTAGTCGGAAACCAGCTGTGGTTTCGCCTCACGGGCGAAGAATCCGCAGCCCGGTCACTGGTAATCGCTCCATTCGATGAGATGGACCGGCGCGTCCGGGTCTCCCAGAAAGTATGGCTCGCTGGGGATCCCTTCGTGGCCGGCTTCCGACGCGACCACAGCCGGGAAGGCGTCAACGTCGTCATCGTCGTTGCCGATCAGCTCGATAACAGTCAACGCAACTACTACCAGCAGGACGGCGGCAATGACTCCGCCGCCGATCATGTAGCGCTTCCGGCGCTGGGCCTCGTGTGCTTCTCGCTGCTGTCGCCGGCGGCCGCGCCGCTCCCGCCGTCCTCGCGTCTGTTCTTGATCCGCCATGGGGCGCATCAGCCTTTCTTCAGGAACGAAAAACTATTCCGAGCGTATCCTAACACGCGGTAATCATTGGTACTGTCGGGAAAATCGGCCTGCCTGCTTCCTTCCCGGGATCGGATCAGAACAGCCACTCGAGACCCTGAATCAGCAAACTGGCGACGATGATCAGGACGATGACCGTTCCGGCGAACAGCATGGCGAACATCATCACCTGGACAAACGCGGACCGGTTCGCCCGGCGCTGGGCACGGCGAAGCTCAGGATCCATGGGCGGCCGTTCCCGGTGCCCGGCCTGATGACCCGGCACGTTCCCCGTGTACCGTTGAAATATCGCGTCGGACACGGCCTGCTTTCTGATCGCCTGATCGTACTCCCGGCGAACATCCGGGCGGCTCAGCACCGCATAGGCCGCATTCAATTCCTTGGCCCGTTCCTCGGCTTTGAACCGGTCCTGCTGATTGGCATGCCGGTCCGGATGAGCGTGGCGCATCAAATGCCGGTACGCCCGGATAATCTCGGACCGGCTGGCCGAGTAGGGCACATCCAGCACCTCGTAGTAGTTCACGTTGGGGTCAAATTTGCGGCGATTCGCTGTCACGGCGGACGAGGTTCCGACTCCGCTGCTCGCACGATCGATACGTTGCCAGCTCTCCCCAAAAATAATACCGTAGAGGCGGACCCGGTCGGGCAATCATGCATCGATGGCTAAGTGAGCGGCCGGGGAGACAGGCCGGAAAGGAACATCATATTGTGATCACCAGCGATAACTACAGCATGGACGCGTTTATCGCCGATGCTCGTGACATC
>SKKR01000056.1 GCA_007123655.1 Thermomicrobiaceae bacterium | reverse complement strand
GAACCGGTTCAGAGGGCAGGAGCGAACGGGACTTCAGCAACAGGAGTCGTGAGGCGATCGTGGTGAATTCGGCGACAACGGCGGGGGATGTCTCCGGAAGATTCGCGACATACGCAAGGAACTGATCGGTGACCTCGACGAGGGAGACATCCGTGATCTCGAGCTGGTTCCGCTCGATCAACCGGAGAAGCACATCGAGCGGGCCCTCGAACACCGGCAACCGAAGCTGATACCCGGTGATGCTGGACTCGTTGGCAACTGTCACCGTCGCTGTGGTCAATTGCTATTCCCTCGCGTCAGCTTCCTGCAACGCGGCCAGCGCCGTGTCTGCGGGAATCCTACCATCGTCGTGGTGTTCTATGAACCAGCAGGTCCGCTCCGTCGCCCCGCAGCTTCGTGCCAGTCTGGCACCGATCTCATGGTGATAGACGGCCAGGTGGAGCCCGCTTCGGAGCCAGCCGTCGCGTCCGTTCGCAAGGGAATAGAGCCTTTCGGGGCGTATCCGGTTCAGCAACACCTTCAAGACTCGATGGACGATGGTGACTCGCGAATCGCCGTCCAGTTTTCCGCAATCGTGCAAGAGCGCCGCGGTCAGCAGATCCGTGTCGCAAAATCCCCGTCGAACGAGCGCCTGGTGAACGCGGAGCGCGTGACGCCGATCGGCCGGGGCCATTCGGGCAAGGAGTTCCCACTGGGCATGCGGGAGCAATGCCTGCAGCGTCGCGTCAACCTCCGGCGATGGACGTCTCCGCAGATGGCGCGCGGTCTGGCTGGCTCGATAAACAATTCGTGCGATCATCCGTCAATCGGTGGCTCCGGGAGCAACACGCCCAGGAGCGATTCAAACACCGGGAGATACATTTCGCGCAGAATTCCCCCGCCGAATAGAAAACCGGACATGATCAGCACCAGGAGAATCGCGATCCCGTAGCGCTCCAGCGGGGCGAGATAGGGATACCAGAAGTTGGGGAGGATACCAACCAGGATTTTGTGTCCATCCAGAGGCGGGACCGGGATCATGTTGAACGCCGTCAGCAGGATGTTGACCAGCACCATGTACGTCGCGATGCTCACGACATCCGGGTTGAGTTGTGCCGTGTCGACAATCGCGAGCGGTACCGCGAAGAGCGTTGCGATCACCAGATTCGATGCCGGTCCGGCGATCGCGGTGACGGCCAGACCTCGCTGGCGCCAGCGCACGCGGTTCGGATTGACGGGGACCGGCCGGCCCCAGCCTACGCCAAACCCGGCGACCGCGATCAGCAGAACGCCGATGCTGCCGACGGGATCCAGGTGGGACAAAGGGTTCAGCGTGACTCTGCCCTGGCGCTCGGCGGTATCATCACCGAGCATCAGGGCAGACCATGCGTGACAGAATTCGTGGACTGTGATCCCGACCGCGAAGGCGAACAGGATTGCGACGAGTGAAACCGGGTCCGGTGAACCGAATCCGAACACAACCCGTCAGATGCCAGGCCTATGCCCCGGAATTCGGGTACAGGTGGCAGGCGACATAGTGGCCGCCGCCCTGATCCACGAACCGTGGCGTGACCTTGCGGCAGACGTCCATTACGTACGGGCAGCGAGTGTGGAACACACAGCCGGACGGCGGGTTAATCGGGCTCGGTACGTCACCCGTCAGAATGATGCGCTCACGTTTCTTCTCGATGACCGGGTCCGGAATCGGGACCGCGGAGAGCAATGCTTTGGTGTAGGGGTGCAACGGATCATCATAGATCGCGTTGCGATCCGCCAGTTCAGCGATTTTGCCCAGATACATCACCGCGACACGGTCGGAAATGTGCTTCACCACGCTCAGGTCGTGGGCAATGAAGAGGTAGGTGAGATTGAACTCATCCTGCAACTCTTCCATCAGGTTGATGATCTGTGCCTGAATCGATACGTCGAGCGCCGAGACAGGTTCGTCCGCGACAATAAACTGCGGGTTCGCCGCCAGCGCACGGGCAACACCGATGCGCTGCCGCTGTCCACCGGAGAACTCGTGTGGGTAGCGGTTGGCGAAGTACGGGTTGAGACCGACTGTCTCGAGCAGTTCCTGCACACGCTGGTTGCGCTGCGCTTTCGGAACCAGGTTGTGGATCTGCATCGGCTCGCTAATGATGCTGCCGACGGTCATGCGCGGATTCAGTGATGCGTACGGATCCTGGAAAATCATCTGCAAATAGCGGCGCATGCGACGCATTGCCCCACCATCGAGCTTCGTCAGATCCTGTCCGTCGAAGTTGACTTCACCGGAAGTCGGCTTGTATAGCTGAAGGATCGCTCGACCAGTCGTGCTCTTGCCGCAACCGGACTCGCCCACGAGACCAAGCGTCTCGCCCTCATAGACTTCGAACGAGACATCGTCCACGGCCTTCACCGCACCGACCTGGCGCTGGAAGATAATTCCCTGCGTGAGCGGAAAGTGCATCGTGAGGTTGTTGACCTCAAGAAGCTTCTTTCTGCCGTAGCTGTGTCGCTGTTCGGCTTCTGTGGTTGCTTCAGTTGCCATGGTTAGCCTCTCGGCCCTTCCTTGCTGACTTCATCCCAGTACCAACATGCCGAGTAGTGCGCTTCGTGAACCTCCAACAGTGGCGGGTTCTGCTGCTCGCACTTCTCTTTCGCCCAGTCACAGCGCGGCAGGAATGGGCACATGTCCGGTAGATCGATCAGGTCGGGCGGAAGGCCACGGATCGGGTCCAGCTTCTCCTTCTCCGCCTGGTCAAGACGCGGAATCGAGTTCAGCAACCCGACGGTATACGGATGCCGCGGGTTGGCGAACAGTTCTTCAGTGGTACCGGTCTCGACGACGTGACCGGCGTACATCACGTTGATGCGGTCCGTCATTCCGGCCACAACACCGAGGTCGTGTGTGATCAGCATGAGCGCGGAGTTGTGCTCCTGCATGATCGTCTGAATAATGTCCAGAATCTGCGCCTGAATCGTCACGTCCAGGGCGGTGGTGGGCTCGTCAGCAATCAGGAGTGACGGGTTACAGGAGAGTGCCATGGCGATCATCACGCGCTGGCGCATACCACCAGAGAACTGGTGCGGATACTGATCGACGCGTTCCTCGGCGTTCGGGATACCGACCATCTGGAGCAACTCGATTGCCCGCTGGCGCGATGCGGTGCGTCCCATCCCCATGTGCAGCTCGAGCGACTCGCTGATCTGCCGGTTGATCGTCAGCACCGGGTTGAGCGAGGTCATCGGGTCCTGGAAGATCATCGCGATCTTGTTCCCGCGG
>SKKR01000014.1 GCA_007123655.1 Thermomicrobiaceae bacterium | reverse complement strand
TTGCTCAACAGATACCAGCCAGTGTTGCGTCAAGTGGCCGATCTGGCCGAAGAACAAGGCGCAACCAATCTGGTGCTTCACGCAGCCGCGGATCCTGCTCTCGACCTTCACGGCCACGAGCGCGTCACGGCCGCGTTTGTGCACTCAATCGGCGAACTGGTCGGACGCTGGTCTTCTCGAGTCAACGTTGTCCTGGAACTTCGTGCGGAAAACAGCGCCCGCCCATCCGCCGCGGCCCTGTCGCGCGCGTCCGTGCTCCGCATCCTGAATCTGGTGAACCACTCGAGTGTCGGCATCTGCTGGGATCTGGCGCACGATATGGAGAATGCCATCGCGACCGGTTCAGGCTGGACACGACCGCCAGACGCGTTCCTGGAGCGAGTGCGTCATTTACACCTGCATGACCTTGGTGAGGACGGCGAACCGCATTGCCCGCCGCTGATCGGCCGGGTTCCGATTTCCGATGGCCCCAAGCTGTGCCCGACTGTCTCCGCGATCATGGAGATTCGCTGGCGGATGGCGGAGCGAATGGGAGCGCCCTGGGAGATTCTGGCGAAGTCCTACCAGGCGGTTCTCAGTCAGCTTGCCCGCTAGCCGGTCACGCGGTCGTAGACCGAGAGCAGTTCGTCGATCCGCGAACTCCAGGCCATTTCACGCTCTACCCGCTGCCGCAGCCGAGATCCGCGGGCATTTGCCTCTGCGGGATTACTCAGCGTCCAGTGGAGCTTGTCGGCGAGGTCGTCCGCGTTCCCGTGTTCGGCGTAAATTCCATCGTCCCCGAGAATCTCCCGGTTTGCCGGTGCGTCGAACGCGACCACCGGGAGTCCCATCGCCATGTAGTTGTACAGCTTGCCGTTTCCTTCCGTAAGGGACATCTTTGGCGCGACAGCGACGTCGATGAGCGACAGGTAGCGATGCGCATCCTGGTACGGAATTCGCCCGGGAAAGCTTGTCTGACCACCGAGGCCCATCCCAATCGCCTCGCGGTGATAGATCTCGTTTCCGGGAAATCCCATGATCAGAAAGAACGTCTCAGGACACTGATCTGCAACTGCTCGAGCGGCCCGCAGGAGAAGATCCGAACCCTGGTAGGGAGCCAGCAACCCCAGGTAGCCGACGACCGGCTGGTTCGGCCCGATGCCGAGTTCGCTCCGCAACTGGCACTTCTCTTCCGCGGTGACCGCCTCAGGAGAAAATCGTTGCGTGTCGACCGCGTCCAGCACCGTAACGATCTTTTCTGGATCGAACCCGCGTCGTTCAAGCCGGCAGCGTGCGTTTTCCGAACTTGTGATGACCAGATGCGGCAGTCGCTCGATCGTCCGCTCAACTCGGCGCATGAACCATTCGCGTTTGCCCCCATGCCGCATAAAGCCGTGGTCGAGCATCTCCTCGGTCAGACTACCCTGGTAATCGAATACAACTGGGATCCGGTTGGCGATCCCCGCGAGACCGCCGATGAGCGAGCCCTCGTGCAGGTGGGCGTGGATAACGTCCGGTTTGAACTGCCAGACTGCGCGCATCACAGTGAATCCGAGCATGAGATCGAGGTACAGCTTATGCCGGGACGACCCGACCACAACGCGCTTGCGCCAGGGAATGTCGACGGTGCGGCGCGTCGGAATACCCTCGACATCACTGCCGTTGTGGTAGGTGCAGATCAGGACGTGGTGCCCGCGCGCCTGGAGATAGCGCGTCTCCTCGAGGATCCGGACGTGACACCCGTAATCCGCAAAGAACGACGTAGGCGCGACCATCAGGATCCTGAGCTGTTTTTCGCTGGCACGTGACACGCGGACCCTCCAACCGGCGTATTGTACGCATCGAGGCTGCTTACCACCACCAGCGAGCCGCCATCTGGTGGTTTGACGAGCAGCAGCATGTGGGTGATAGTCGAAATCCGCGAACGATATTCGTCAGTACAGTGGGTCAGGGGAGCATGAGTCAGGAAAATCAGGAACGAGAGTCATACGAACGGTTCATGGTAGTGGTCGCACATCCGGATGACATGGAGTTCTCCGCTGGAGGCACGGTGGCCAAAATGGCGTCGCAGGGCAAGCACGTGACCCTGATTCAGGTGACCTCCGGAAACAAAGGCACCGATCGACGGGACATAACATCGGACGAGCTGGCTGCGATCCGCGAAGCGGAGGAGCAGGAGGCCGCCGGCCGGCTCGGCATCGCCGAAGTTGTGTTCCTCCGGATCGGTGACGGAGAGGTGATGCCGGACTTGACCCTGAAAGAGGAGATCGTTCGTCAGATCCGGATCCATCGGCCGGATGTGATCATTACCCACGATCCGTTCAGACCGTATTCACTTCACTCGGATCATCGGGGAGTCGGTCAGTCCACGGTCGATGCGACCTATCCGACCGCGCGGGACCCGCTCCACTATCACCATCACCTGACCGAAGAAGGGCTGGAGCCGCACAAGACGGCCGAGCTGTGGCTGAGCAACCCTGAAGCCCCCGACTTGTACATCGATATCACCGAGACCGTTGATACCAAGATCCACGCGTTGAAGGCGCACAAAAGCCAGGTCGGAGACGCTGAGCAACTGGAGGAGCGCATCAAAGAACGTACAGCGGAGGTCGGGAAGGCCGCTGGAATGGAATATGCCGAAGCGTTCAAGGTGATCAAGATGCGTCGTTAGCACGCGAACGCGCCCGGGCCATTATTCAACCAATCGGTTGCTAATGCCCCTGGCGTCTAGTATCGTAGCCGGTCAGAGGTAATGAGAGAATCGCTACCTGCTCAGCGACCGGGCGTGATCTCTGGTTAGAAATCGCGGGTCGCGGAAAGGTAATACATGACCGCCCAACCGACCGTAGTTCCGACATTCGAAGACGGACGCGCCGTCCCCCGCGCGGGCGAGAAACTCACCCGCGACGCGTACGGACGGCCGATGACCTATCTGCGGATTTCGCTGACGGATCGCTGCAATCTCCGGTGTGTCTACTGCATGCCGGCACTGGGGGCCAAATTCGCGCCGAAAGATGAACTGCTCTCGGATGAGGAGATCCTGGCGGTCGTCAAGGCAGCGGAGAAGATCGGGTTCAACAAGATCCGATTGACAGGCGGAGAACCGACGATCCGGCCGCACGTCGTCGATCTGGTTCGCGAGATTGCCTCGCTCCCCGGGATCGACGACATCACAATGACGACAAACGGCCTCCTGCTCAAGCGACTGGCGCAACCGCTCAAGGATGCCGGCCTGACGCGAGTCAATGTCAGCATTGACACGCTCGAT
>SKKR01000040.1 GCA_007123655.1 Thermomicrobiaceae bacterium | reverse complement strand
CACTCAACGCCTGCAGCGGTGGCGGTTTGAACAACCCGCCACCGAACTGTCTTGAGATGTTCTGCGCCTCGAGTAGGGCCGTCATTGTCCCTCCGTGAACAGGTGGCAGGCGACCATTCGATTCGGTCGCTTCTCCTCGAGTGCGGGTATCTCCGTCGTACAGCGCTCCAGGGCATACGGGCAGCGATCATTGAATGCACAGCCTGGCGGTGGATCCAGCAGCGAAGGGGTGATCCCCGGAATCCCGCGAAGCTGCCCCTTCTGGTCCGGCGACGGCAGGCTGTCGATCAGCATGCGTGTATAAGGATGCATCGGCTCATCGAACATTTCGTACACCGGGGACATTTCGGCGACTTTCCCTGCGTACATGATGCCGAGTTTCTGTACTGACTGCGCCATGAGCCCGATGTCATGGCCGATGAGGATCACAGCCGCCTGGAGATCGGTCTGCACGCGCCGAAGCGTTGAAATGATCTGTCGCTGCACCACAACGTCCAGCGCGCTCGTCGGCTCGTCGGCGATAATCACTCGAGGCCGCAGGCTGATCGCGATGGCGATGACCACACGCTGCTTCATTCCGCCGCTCAATTCGTGGGGATACAGCCGGGCGACATCCGGACGGAGCCCGACCCACCTCAGAAGATCCGCCACGCGCTCTTCAGACTCCTGGCGACCATACCGGATACCATGATCTGTCCAGGCATCGATGATCTGATCCCGGATCCGCATGACCGGGTTGAGTGAATTCATCGCCCCCTGGGCGACCATTGCGATATCGGCAAGCCGGACGTGCCGCATTTCCCGCTCACTGAGCGAGAGCAGGTCTCGACCATCCAGGAGCACCTCGCCCTCGACGATGCGCCCGGGACTCTTGATCATCCGCAGCAACGCGAGCGCCAGCGTCGATTTACCGCTACCGGACTCGCCAGCAAGCCCGAGCACCTCGTTCGGCATCAGCTGGAACGACAGCCCTCGCACCGCCTGGATCGGACCGCGGACCGTGTCATAAGAGACGTGCAGGTTGCGCACCTCGAGGATTGGCTTTACATCGGATGACGGTTCCACCGTGGAATCAAGCACTCCTTCGGCATGCGTCTGCTCCGTGTCTACGGTCGTGTCCCTCATAATCGTCTCCTCAGCCGCGGATTGGCGAACTGATCTAGGCCGGCCGAAACGATATATAACGCTACAAACATGTATGTAATCATCACAATCGGTGGGAACCACCACCACCAGAGGTCTCGGATAATCGCAGTGTAGAACATTCCCCAGTAAATGGTCATACCCATCGTTGGTTCATTCTGCGGGCCGAGACCGAGCGCTTCCAGACCGATAGACGCCAGGATCGCGGTGATCACCGCCAGAATGAAACTGGCGCCGAGATACGGCAACAGATTGGGGACCATCTCACGGCCGATGATCTCCATGTTGCCCATCCCGGATCGTTTCGCAATCTGAATATATCCCCGCTCACGCATGCTCAAGACCTGCGAGCGGATCGTTCGAGTTGGAAACATCCAGGCGAGACAGGAAACGATCAGCGCCTGGGTCATTACATCGGTCGCGCCACGCAGCGTAGACGCGATCACGACCAGCACGAGAAACGCGGGGATCGTAAGCGCAACGTCGGCGGCTCCGCGAAACAGATTGTCCCAGAATCCGCCGTAGTACCCGGCGACAAAGCCCATGAACGTTCCGACGACCAGTCCGATAATTCCCGCAATCAATCCAATCTGCAGCGTAAGCGGGGTACCGTAGACCATCACGGCGAGCATGTCCTGGCCCATCGTATTCGTGCCAAGTGGATGCTCTGCACTCGGAGAGAGATCAGGAATGACGTATCCAACCCGCGTATGGGTTTCTTCTACGAACAATCGGCCCACCGTGATGAAAAGGAGAAGAACGAACAGCATGATCAATCCGATCGTCAGCAAGGGGAATGTGCGCACGAAATTGCTGACGTGCCAGACAGGCCCACTGAATTGCTTTGCGCCTGTTGCGGCCAAATCTGACCCTCCTACTCGCGGCTGTACTTGATCCTGGGATCCAGGAATGGGAGAACCAGGTCGAGAATCAACGTCGCCAGTCCAATCGCGACAATGATCAGAAACGTAATGCCGTAGATGACTGGATAGTCAAAGTTCTGAACCGATCGGAAAAGCAGCGTTCCGATACCCGGGTAGCCGTAGACAATCTCGACCAGTACGGCGCCGGAAACGACGTGTCCCAGCGTGAGTGCCAGCGCGGTGATCTGCGGAAGCATTGCGTTGCGCAACGCATACCGGAAGAATATGCGACTGGGGCGTAGCCCTTTGGCCTCGGCCAGAGTGACGTAATCTTCACCCTGGACGGTAACCATCATGCCGCGCATCTGAAGCGCCCAGAATCCCAGCGTCGCCAGGATGAGTGAGAGCGCTGGCAGAACCGAATGACGCGCGGCATCAAGCATAAACGTCATCGTGAAACTCGGTTCAGTTCCCAGTTGGTGGCCTCCACCGAGCGGGAACCAGCCGAAGCGAAAGGCAAACACGTACATCAGGATGAGTCCGAGAAGGTAGTACGGAACCGCCGCCATTGTGAGCAGTGGTGGAGCAACCGCATGCACGAACCTGGGGGTGCGCGGCCAGGCAAGCAGCGCTCCGAAAAGACTACCGATCACGAACGCAATGATAGTTGCGGTCGCAACGAGTGAGATCGTCCAGGGAAGCGCGTACGTTAGCGTGTCCCAGACAGGCGTTGGGAAACGAGCGATTGATACGCCAAAGTCAAATCGCACGGTATCCCAGAGGAAGTTGAAGTATTGCAACCACAGTGGCAGATCCAGCCCGAATCGCGCCTCGTACGCCTGGACGACTTCCTCAATAGGAGTCGCTCCCGCTCCTCCAGTTGCAACCTGTTGCAGCAGTTGTTCTCGAATGGGGTTTCCGGGTGCGAGTCGCGGTATCAGGAAGTTGACGGTTGCGGCGGCCCAGACGATCACAAAGAACAGACCAACGCGCCGTACAACGTATTCAATCGGCATCTCAAGCCCCTGCAGATTCCGCCCGTTTGTTCGCATCGGCAGGAGCCCTCGGGAAAGGCTCCTGCCGGCTTGCGATCAGAGATTCACTATCCCGCGTCAGCTACTGCGTCGGACGCAGGTTGACGATCGTCTTCAGGAATTCCTGCTGCCACGAGTGCGGGAAACCGTAGACATCGTTCTCGTCTGGCCAGCCTTCCCAGTAGTGGGTGCTCATCGGATACCGAAT
>SKKR01000026.1 GCA_007123655.1 Thermomicrobiaceae bacterium | reverse complement strand
GGAATCGCTGCGGCGGCTCGATGACGGAGATCTCGAGCGGCTCGCCCCGCTTCCCTGGGGGACCGTCGACCGCCTTGGCGGGTTCTTTCGCCGGATCATCCGCCATTCCAGGGAACATGCTGAAGAAGCCGAGGATTTCCGGCTCCGGATGCTCGGCGTCCGGGACTGAATGAAACGAGTCAGCCAATGTGCGCCACGATGCGGTGGGAAACCGACTTCGATGTCGCCTGCGACCGTTCGCTGAACGAACGGAAGCCCCTCTTCATCGACGTCATGAAAGATCCCTGACGCGGCTGCGATGAACTGGATGCCGTGACGTATTCAGACACCACCGTCCAGCAGGAGCTCGCTGACCGATTCGTTCTGCTCAAGCTGGACCTCTTCAAGAGCCCGAGAGCCACGATGCGATCGCTGAACGTTATCTGGACACCCACCCTTCTGTTCGCCGACCGCCGGGGGACGGTTCATTACCGAAACGTGAACTTTCTGCCGCCAGGGGAGTTCCTCACGATCCTCGACATCGGCCAGTCTCATGTCGATCTGCGCTGGACGAGAACGGACGCGGCGATCGAGCGCCTCTCCGGAGCCTTCGAACGGGATCCGGACGGCAAGCTGGCGGACGAGGTCATGTACTGGTGGGGCATCGCGGTTTACCTGAAGACCGGATCCAACGATGAAATGTACCGGATCTGGGATGGCCTGCGAGAGCGCTTTCCGGAGTCTATCTGGACCGCCAGGGTTCCGTAGGTCAAGGTTCGGACTGCTCCTCCGACTGGTCCAGGCCACTCAGGCTGTTATCCAGGACATCGGCGGCTTCCTTGGCCGCGTCAGGATACGGCATCAACACGAGATGTGCGCCCTCCTGACGCAGGCGGTCCGCTACGTCATCACGGTCGGCCGTCACGGCAACCTGACAGGGATATCCGTGGTGTTCCAGCCCGTGCAATAGAGCGCGGCTGACGTGCTCGTCTCGCATCGTTGAGACGACCCATCTGGAGCCGGCTGGCAACGATCCCGGGAACTCGGGATCTTCCGCGTCTCCGTATTGTGTCGGGAGTCCGGCATCTCGCCATTGCTCGATCATCTCTGGATCGAAATCGACCCCGAGGACCTGGTATCCACGGGCGCGCAACTGCTCGACGATAGATCCACCGTATCGCCCCAGCCCGTAGACGATCACGTCCGGCGTGATGGTATCGCCCCGGTCGTAGAGTTCGTGTTCTATGTCCTGCTCGCGCTCGAACAGTGAGAGATACTTTCCGATTCGATCATAAATAGAATGCGAGTAAAGGATCAGATACGTCGATGTTCCAATCGTGACTAGGCCAACGAGCGTGATCAGGCCGAGCGTATCATCATCGATATGTCCGACGGCCAGTCCCATCGCAGCCAGGATGAGCGAAAACTCGCTGATCTGGGCGACGGTCAGTCCGGAGAGAAAGCCGGTTCGTTTCCGGTAACCCATGATCCCGGTGATGGTCATCACGATCAACGGGTTACCGATCAGGACGAACGCGGAGAAAACCAGCGCCGGAACGATCTGCGCTCCGAGTCTGGAGAGATCCAGATCCGCACCCAGAGACAGGAAGAAAAACAGCAACAGGAAATCGCGCAGGCTGACCAGGCGGGTCCCGATCGCTTCCCGGAACGGCGTCGATGCCAGAGAAACACCCGCGATGAACGCGCCGACCTCTTTGCTGAGTCCGAGCATGTCTCCCGTGGCCGCAAGAATCAACGCCCAGCCGATGGCCCCGAGTACGAGCAGTTCCTGCGAACGGGCGAAGATCCGAAAGACCGGGCCGATCACGTAGCGAGTGATCAATACGATTCCGCCTACGAAAAGCGTTCCGTACAGCGCGACCAGTCCGGCCTCCTGCAGCAGCGAGGTATCGCCCTCTTCCCCGGCTCCAAACGCGGTCAGTCCGATCATGACCAGCACGACCACGATATCCTGGACGATCAGCAGGCCCACCGCAATCCGCCCGTGCAGGGAATCGATCTCACGCTTGTCAGACAGGAGTTTGACGATGATGATGGTGCTGGAGAAGGTCAGCGCTACCGCAACGTACAACGCGTGCAACCAGCTGATTCCCAGCGCAATCGCGATCCCGTAGCCGATAATCGAAGTGAACAGGACCTGACCGATACCCGTATAGAGGGCAACGGGACCGGACTGCCGGATCAAGCCGATGTCGAGCTTCAGCCCCACCACGAAGAGGAGCAGGGCGATTCCCATAGTCGCCAGGAGATCGAACGCTTCCTGGCCCTCGATGATGCTCAGCCAGGCGGGACCGGCGATAATGCCGACCGCGATGAAGGCGATGATCAGCGGCTGGCGCAGTAGCGTCGCCAGCGCTCCAACCAGAATCGCAACTACAAGCAGGGCGGAAAGTTCATAGAACGGATTATCGAACTGGAGCAATTCCGCCACGGACCGAACCCATTCCCTGTTACTGGCGTGTCATGTCGCGAGGAGCCCCGGCGAACTCCGAGGCCTACTCTTGATCCATCTCGGAGAGCATTTCACGGGCAATCTCGTACGCCCGTTCCTTGTCGTCCGGCGCCAGGTCGCCATCGATGACCATCTCGCGCAACTGGTCTTTGATGGTCGCGATCCAGCGGCCGGGTTTGCGATCGAACGCGGCCATGAGTTCATTGCCATCGATCGGGCTCTTCAGCTGCTCGAGGGCATGCTCCTGTCGCAACCGCTCGATGTGCTCCCGCAGCCCGCGGTTTCGCTCGGCGGCCTCCCTCTGGCGGTGTTCCCGAGCACTCGTGACGTCTGCCGCGGCGAGATCGAGCAGGTCATCGAGTTCGTCGCCCACCTCAACCATCAGCCGGCGAACCGCACTGTCAGTCCAGGTCTCGTCATAGCCCGCCGGACGGAGATGCAGTTCAACCAGACGAGTGACCCGCTTGATCAGGCTTCTCTCCTGGTGGAGACGCCGCAGGCAGCGCTTTGCCAGCGCGCCACCGACACGTTCGTGCCCGAAGAAGTGGACCTCCCCAGACTCGTCGACGCTCCGGGTCCGCGGTTTTCCGGCATCGTGCAGGAGTGCAGCCCAGCGGACGCCGGGTCGCGGCGGGGTCTTGTCCAGCACCTGCATCGTGTGGATCCAGATGTCCTTGTGCCTTCCCCGAACTTCGTCCTCAGCGATGTCAAGCAGCTCTGGAATCGTGAACTCCAGTAAGCCGGTCTGGCGCATCAATTCCATGCCGGCTGATGGAGCCCTTCCTGTTAGAAGGCG
>SKKR01000160.1 GCA_007123655.1 Thermomicrobiaceae bacterium | reverse complement strand
GCGCGGGTCATCCCCTGGTGGAGCCTCAGTGGCTCCATCATCTGATTCCCGATGGTATAGACCGGGTTCAGCGATGTGAGCGGTTCCTGGAAGATCATGGAAATCTGATTGCCGCGGACCGATCGCATCTCGCGATCGGACATGCCGAGGATGTCCTGGCCGTCGAACTCGATGGAACCGTCAACGATTCGTCCTGGTGGTGAGTCGATCAGTCGCATCAGGCTCAGGCCACTGACGCTTTTTCCGCTCCCGGATTCCCCGACGACCCCGAGCACTTCCCCCCGCCGGAGGTCGTACGTAATCCCGTCGACCGCCCGGACCACTGTACCCTCGCTGAAGAAGTGCGTTTTCAGGTTTTCGACGCGTAGCAACTGCTCGCCGGTGTCGGTGATCGATTCAGGGCTCCGCTCTGCAACGTCGGTCACACAAGCCTCCAGGCGCTAGTCGAGTCGCGAACGTGGGTCCAGCGCGTCACGAATTCCATCCCCAACGAAATTGAACGCCAGCACGGTCAATGCGATCGCGAGACCCGGGAACAAACCCATCCACCAGGCGTTGTGGTCCCGCATCTGCGACCACGCCGGCTCAAGCATGTTGCCCCAGGATGCGAGCGGCGGCTGGATACCGAACCCGAGGAAGGAGAGCGTTGACTCAGCCAGGATCGCCGTCGGGATTCCGAGCGTGGCAGCGACGATCACCGGTCCCATCGCATTGGGGAGCAGTTCGCGGAACATAATGGATGTCGGCGAAACACCGATTGCCCGCGCGGCCTCGGTGTATTCCCGTGTCCGAAGCGTGAGAAACTCGGCACGGACCAGGCGCGCAACGTTCATCCAGCCGATAATCCCGATCACGATGGCAATGTTCAGGGCCGTTCTCGGTATCGCCACCAGCATTGCCATGAGGAACAGGAGCGGGGGAAAGGCCAGCATCATGTCCGCAACGCGCATGATCAGCATGTCCACCCATCGTCCGGAATATCCCGCGATGGCGCCCAGACAGGTGCCGATGACGATTGCCACGCCCGTGGCAACGAACCCGACCAGCAGGGAAACGCGAGAACCGTGAATCAGTCGTGACAGCACATCCCGCCCGAGTTGGTCGCTACCCAGAAAGTGTCCCATCTGCGGATTCGCCGGCTGGCCGAACTGAGCAAGCTGGAGATCCTGCTGGTTCGGATCGTGAGGCGCAAACAGTGGAGCGAATATAGAGATCACGAAGAGGGTGCACAGGAAGACCGCACTGACGACCGCGAGTTTGTGTCGCCTGAACCGACGGAACGTGACCGCCGCGGGACTCCGCGGCGCCTCGTACGCTGCCGCCGAAATATCCCTCTGTTGCGCGAGGCCCGTCCCTGCAGACACCGAATACCTCCAGTCGGGATACGAGTGAGCGCTTCGGTTGGCCGAGGGAGCCCGGCAACGTGTACAGCCACCCCGGCGTACCTGCCCGCCATCAAGGGTCGCAATCGGTCAGGTTCGTAACCCGCCGTCAGTCGTATCGAACTCGTGGATCGACGATCGCGTACAGAATGTCTGAGATGAGCGTGCCAATCAGGATCCCCACAGCTGACAACAGCACGATTGCCATGACGACTGGATAGTCCCGCTGGGCGAGCGAGGTTACGGCGAGATCACCCATCCCGGGCCATGAGTAGATTACCTCGACGACGATCGAACCCTCGATCAGAATCACCAGCACGTATCCGAGCAGCGTAAGGATCGGGATCAGCGCGTTTCGCCAGCCGTGCTTGAGTATGACGACGGCCTCTGAAAGCCCCTTCGCTCTTGCGGTCCGCATGTAGTCCTGACGTATGACCTCCAGCATCGCCGCCCGTTGATAACGCATGTAGCCGGCGAGGCTCACGAGCGTGACCGAGAGAACTGGCAGTGTGTAGTGACGGAAGACCTCCGTCACGCTGTTCCAGACGCCCGGTTCCGAGTACGGGCTCCCCATGCCCCGCGTTGGGAACCAGCCCAGCGTAACGCCAAAGAAGTACAGAAGCATCAGCGCGAGCCAGAACTGCGGAATCGAGATCCCGACGAAGTTGAACGTCGTGAGGAAGTAATCGAGCCGCGAGTACTGTTTGACGGCCGAGAGAATTCCGAGAGGCAATGCGATGACCAGCGTCAGGATCAACGCGCCAACCATCAAGCGAAGCGTGTTGGGAAGCCGGGACAGAACGACGTCCGCGACGGGCGCGTTGGTCCTGGTCGAGACACCAAAATTCCCCTGCAGCACTTGCCCGAGCCAGTCGGTGTACTGCAGGTAGATGGGCCGGTTGAGTCCATACTGCTCACGGAGCCGCTGCCGGTCCTCAACCGTCACCGTCCCGCCGGTGGCCCGGGCGTCGGCTACCAGAACGGCAACCGGGTCGCCCGGGGCTTGTTTCAGCAAGGTGAAGCAGATGATGGAAACCCCGAGCAGGATCGGAATCATCCAGAGCAGCCGGCGGATGATGTAGGCAGTCATGTAGGAGTCCCACTCGTCACGAGCTTCGCGTCCTCACTCACTCACATCGCATCGAATCGGCGCGATTACTCCGGCTTGTACAGATGCTCGATGAACGCCCGCTCCCACCAGCGCATACTCGGGGTGTCGTCCAGCGGGTGCTCGTCGAACCTGCTCTCCACGCGCCGGTGGAGCAAGCGGGCATCGACCGCGCAGTAGAGTGGCAGACACGGCAACGTCTCCAGCCGTCGCTGATCCAGCTGATGATAGATCGGCACCCGGTCCTCGAGTTCCGCCGTCTGCCGGCCTTCCTCGATTAGTTCGTCCACCTCGGCATCCTCGAAGTACATGTAGTTGTCGCCGTCCGGGACGATGCTGTCCGAGTGCAATTCGTCGTAGACATCCGGATCCATTTCGAACGGGTGCGGCCACTCCTGGATCTCCATGGCGCGCTCGGCCGGATCGGCGTCTACGTCGTGCCACATGCCCTGAAGCGTGGTGTACTCCAGCACATCAAGAGTCACCTCGATGCCGACTTCTCCGAGCATCGATTGCACGATCTGCTGGGCATTCTGGTACTCGTCGAACCCGGCATAGGTCAGCAAGGTGAATGACATCCGCTCGCCGTCGCGCTCGCGGATCCCGTCGTCACCCTCGACGAACCCGAGTCCCTCAAGGATCTCGCGAGCCTGGTCAGGATCGTAGGGATAGACCTCGTCGTAGTTGACGTTGTCGTAGTCGTTGAAGTCGTCCAGCAGAGGCGCGGTCTGAGCGTACTGGTTGTACGCGGGAAGACCGAG
>SKKR01000492.1 GCA_007123655.1 Thermomicrobiaceae bacterium | reverse complement strand
TACATTTGACTTGACAGGCCGCACCTGGTCCCCCGAAGCTCTCGGACGGTGTGTTTCTCGATTCGAGCGTGTCGGTTTGCGGTAAGCTTCGGTGGACGGTACCCGCTTTTGGACGTCAATGAGAGCCAGAGACGGTACGAAGTTGGCTGGAATCCTCGTCGTCGAAGACGAACCTTCGCTCAGCACCACGATCGAGTACAACCTGAAGAAGGCCGGACACACAGTCCGGGTCGTTGCCGATGGCTATGACGCGCTGCAGGCGGCGTCCGAAGACTCTCCCGACCTGGTCGTCCTGGATATCATGCTTCCGTCAATAGACGGATTCGACGTGTGTCGTAACCTTCGGCGCCGCAGTTCTGTGCCGATTCTGATCCTCACCGCGAGAGATGACGAGATCGATCGGGTCGTCGGGCTCGAGATTGGCGCGGACGACTACCTTACCAAGCCGTTTTCCATGCGGGAGTTTCTTGCGCGAGTGAAGGCGCTGCTTCGACGGCGCGACTTTCTGGAACACGAACTCTCTGAGTCGAATTCCGATCGTTCCGGCGTTATCGTTGCAGGCGATGTGGAAATCGACCTGAGCGCCTATCGTGTTTGGCGCGCGAACGAAGAGGTCACCCTCAAGCCAAAGGAACGTGATCTTCTCTTCTACCTGGCGAGAAATCGCGGTCGAGTCTGCACCAATCAGCAGATAATGGACGGGGTTTGGGGGTACGAGTTCTATGGTGACAGCCGCACCCTGGCCGTTCACGTTCACGGGCTTCGGGAAAAGCTGGAGGACGATCCGGCTAACCCGCACCTGATCGAAACGATTCGCGGCGTCGGGTATCGGCTCACAGGCCAGGGCGCCGAGCGGTCCAGGTAATGAGTCGCCTCAGTTCACGGATTGCGGCCGGTGCGCTGGTTCTGTTCGGCGTTGTCTTTCTTGGTCTTGGACTCTTCATTGATTCCAGCATTGAGCAACAGCGATATGACGATGCTCGGGCCAACCTGGAACTGGAGGCGCTGCTTCTCGCCGAGATCGCACGTGACGACACCCTGGATGTCGCGCTTGAGAACGTCTCCCTGCGGCCCGATCGCCGCGTGACCCTTCTGGATGAGGGTGGGGTCGTGCTGATGGACACCCGGACTGATCCCGGAGATCAGTTCGATCTGTCCACCCAGCCGGACGTCGTGGAGGCGATCACGGGCGAGGCGGGGGAGCACGAAGGAACGAACCCGCTTGACAACCGGGAGGAGTTTTCCGTCGCAGTCCCGATCGAGTCAGACGGCAACGTCATCCGGATCGTGCGCGTCGGCGTCCCTTCAGACGACCTGGCAGGAAACGTCGGGCCGCTGTTTGTGTCATTTCTGGGGGCGGGACTGGTACTTCTGGCGGCGACTGTCCTGGTGGCGCGTCACATTAGCGCGCAAGTGACCGAGCTGTCGGTGCGTGCCGGGCGGTTGCTCGATGATGACGAGCCTGAACGGCGGGATCACGGCGGTTCCGAGGAGTTTCGTGATCTGGAGGCCGCGATCGACCACCTGGCGGCGGGCCTCAGGGCATCCATTCGCTCCACTGAATCCCGTCGCGTGAGGCTCGAGGCAATTCTGGAGCACCTCGCGGACGGGATTCTGATCATTGATCGCCAGGGCTCGGTTGTACTTGCCAACCAGGCCATCGAGCGCTTGCTGGGGATCGACCGGCACAGAGCGCTGGATCGCTCCTACGGGGAAGTCATACGTGACCATGAGCTTGTCGAGCTCATTCGGAGTGCCCGCACGTTCGATTCTCGCGACACCTCTCCTCCCACACGATTTATTGACCTTGGCAGGCCGCGACGCTCGATCCAGGCATTCGCCTACCCGATGACGGATGAGCAGGAAGAACTCGTCGTGGTCATCCTGCGGGACATCACCGAGCTTCGCCGAACCGAGGTCGTTCGCAGGGACTTTGTTGCGAACGTCTCACACGAGCTGCGAACTCCCGTTGCCTCACTCAAAGCCCTGGTCGAGACACTGCTGGACGGCGCGCTGGAGGACGACGAGGTGGCCAGGGACTTTCTCCAACGAATGGATGTGGAAGTCGACGATCTCGCGCGACTCGTGGCCGAACTGTTGGAGCTTTCTCGTGCCGAATCCAGACGGCTCCAGCTTCACCTGGAAGAAGGCGACCTGGCGCGGGTTATCGAGCGCGCGATCACCAGGCTTCAGACCCAGTCAGAGTCCGCGAGCATTGCGCTGCTCGCCGATATCGAATCGCAGCTACCGACTACGGTATTCGACACCGAGCGAATCGAACACGTTTTGATCAACCTCCTGCAGAACGCGATCCGGTTCAGTCCATCGGGGAGCACTGTCACCGTCCGTGCCGAGCACAGGAACGGCAGTATCCGCATTTCGGTCGAGGATGAAGGGCCGGGCATCCCTGACGAGGAACTTGAACGGGTATTCGAGCGTTTCTACCGTACTGATCGAGCCAGGGCGAAGAGCGGCAGTGGCCTGGGACTCGCGATCGCCAAGCACCTCGTCCAGGCCCACGGTGGCGAGATATGGGCGGAACACGGGCGGGATGGTGGCGCCGTGTTCCGGTTCACGCTGCCAGTATCCGAACGTTCGTCTGATTCGGGTTTCGCCAATCCAGTGAACTGACGCCAGGCTTACGCGGGAGCCGGGCTCAAGCTGTCCTCGAGTGCGCGTGCGTCACCGGTAATCACGAAGGCGGTGCGTTCGGCAATGTTCGTTGTCCGGTCCGCAATCCGTTCCAGGTTGTGAGCGACCCAGAGCAATCGTGTCGCTCGTTCGATTGCCGGCAGGTTGCTGATCATGTAAAGCAGTAACTCACGGTAGACCTGCTCGTAGAGCGCGTCGACCTGGTCATCCCGATGCCAGATCGCGGTGCATCGCTCCAGGTCCCGCTCCATGAATGCGTCGAGACTCTCGTACAGCATGGTCGTTGCCAGTTCCGCCATCCGGGGGATGTCGATCAGTGGTTTGAGCGGCGGTTCTTCGGCGGAGGCGATGGCGATCTTCGCAATTCCCTCGGCGTAGTCACCGATACGTTCCAGCTCGCCCACGATGAACAGCGTGGCGGCAAGTCCACGAAGGTCCCCGGCCATCGGCTGCTGCGTCGCAATGATCGTGAGCGTCTGCTCTTCCAGTTCGTACTGTTTTCTGTCGATCGACTCATCCGAGTCTATGACCAATCGCGCCAGCTCCGTGTTTCCGGTCCTGAGCGCTTCAACGGCTCGTTCGATCGACTTCGCGACCATGCT
>SKKR01000349.1 GCA_007123655.1 Thermomicrobiaceae bacterium | reverse complement strand
CGGATCGCGTGGTGGTCATGTATTCCGGAGAGATCGCGGAGGAGGCACCGGTGGACGAGTTGTTCGGGAATCCGAAGCACCCGTACTCCACCGGGCTGATGGGTGCGGTCCCTGATGTTACCCGCGCCGAAATCGCACTCAGGCCGATTCCTGGTCAGCTACCGCGGCCGGGAAGCTACACCGCTGGGTGTGCATTTGCTCCGAGATGCACGTATGCACAGGAGATCTGTACCCGGGAGCACCCATCGCTCGATCTTGTTGACGACGGTCACTTCGCCCGGTGCTTTTTCGCCGATCAGGTGTCGCTGGCGAAAGAGGAAGAACGCCTCCTTGTTGAGCCTCCGGCTGATCGAGGTGAGGCACCCGCGGTTCTCGAGGTTGACGATCTCCGGAAGTACTATGTGGAGTCCCGGAGCATCATCCCGTGGTCCAGCAACAAGCGTGTGATCAAGGCCGTTGACGGCGTCTCGTTCGAGATCGGCGAACGGGAGACGCTTGCCCTGGTCGGGGAATCTGGATGCGGAAAGACCACGTTATCATCGGCAATCGTTGGTCTGCTGGATGACATCAGCGGAGAGATGAAACTCAAGGGCGAGTCATTGCAGCCTCAGATCAAGGCGCGGCCCAAGCAACAGCGCCGCGAGTTGCAGATCGTCTTTCAGAACCCTGACTCGACGTTGAATCCGTCGCACACGGTGTACGAGATCATCAGTCGTCCCCTCAGGCTGTTCCGGAGCGATGCCGTTCGGCGGAACGAGCGCAAGGTGGTGACGGAGATCCTGGAGAGCGTAAATCTGCACGAATCATATCTGTGGCGCTATCCGAGTCAGCTCTCCGGTGGAGAAAAGCAGCGTGTCGCGATCGCCCGCGCGCTCGCGGCGAACCCGCAGGTCATCATCTGCGACGAGCCTGTCTCGGCGTTGGACGTCTCAGTTCAGGCGACCGTGCTTAACCTGCTCAAGGACCTGCAGGAGGAGTACGGATACTCGTACCTGTTCATCTCACATGATCTCAGCGTGGTGCGATATCTCTCACATCGAGTCCTCGTCATGTATCTGGGACACGTCATGGAAGTCGGCCCCACGGATCAGGTCTTCCAACCCCCGTATCACCCGTACACGGAGGCGCTGACATCCGCGATCCCACTGCCGAACCCGAAGATCGAGCAGTCCCAGATTCGTCTGGAAGGCTCAGTCCCGAGTGCGGCTGACCCGCCGTCGGGGTGTCCTTTCCAGACGCGCTGTCCGAGGAAGATCGGCGCGATCTGCGAGCAGGAGTTCCCCCCGTTGCAGGACGCTGGGGACGGGCATATGATTCGCTGTCATATCCCGATGGAGGAGCTTCGCGAGGTCAAGCCGGTCATCCGGCTGCGGCGCGAGGATGCGAGCGCGGCACAGCCGGCCGAGCATCAACCGGCCACTCAGGCCGTGAGCGAGTAGCATCGGTCGGCACGCCCTCTGGCAACATCCAATGCACAAATTCAACTGGACGTGATGGCCTCCGCGCGTGCTAGTATGACCGGGTACGAACGGAAAACCCGGGACAGTACGCGGAGGCCATTCGATGCGCGGACGTAACCTGATCAGTCCAATCCCGTCGGGGCTGCCATCCTTCCTAAACGCCGAACGTTGCAAGAACCTCGATGACCTTGAGGCCGACGTTGCGATCATCGGTGTCCCGTTCGGCGTGCCGTATGACCTTGCCGGGATGCGGTCCCCGTCTGCCCCGGCTCCCGCGGCTATCCGTGCGGCATCCCAGCGCTTCGTTCGCCACCTGGGTCACTATGACTTCGACCTGGATGGTCCGACATTCGCGGGACAAGACGTTCGGATCGCTGATTGCGGCGATGTCCTGATGCAGTCCGGGGATTTCGAGGGCAACAGCCAGCGGACGACCGAAGTGGTCCGACGACTTCGTGCGTCCGGAGCGGTGCCGCTCGTGCTCGGCGGGGACCACGCGATTCCGATTCCTGTGATGCGGGCGTACGACGACATCGGATCAATGGCTGTCGTGCAACTGGATGCGCACATCGACTGGCGGCACGAGGTCAACGGTATCACCGAAGGGCTCAGCAGCCCGATGCGACGCGCATCGGAACTGGAATTCGTTTCCGGGATGGCGCAGTTCGGTATCCGCGGCACAGGAAGCGCCCGAAAGCAGGAAGTTGACGACGCGCTGGCGTACGGAGCCCGGCTGATCAAGGCGGAAGAGATACATGAGCGCGGCATCAGTGCCGTTATCGATCAGATTCCCGACTCTGAAACCTACTACATCACGTTCGACGCTGACGGGCTCGATCCCACGCTCGCGCCAGGTGTCAATACGCCCGCGCTCGGCGGGCTGACGTATTACCAGGCCGCGAGGCTGATTCAGGCTGTTGCCGAACGTGGGAGAATCGCTGGGTACGACTTCGTGGAAGTCGTACCTGACAATGACGTCGGTGGCATCACGTGCATGGTGGCGGCCAGGCTGACACTTTTCACAATCGGGGCGATGGCGCACGCCGGCCAGATCGGTCACCAGCCGGCTTGACGTAAAGGAATCGCACATGGCAGCCAGTGGACTCGTTCCGTTCGCGTCGGCCACTGAAATCCTTGCTGGTCTTCGAGAGAAGCGCTGGTCATCTACGGAAGTGCTGGCCGAGTTCCGGAACCGCATAGGCCGGTACAACCGAACGCTGAACGCAATCATCGTCGAGCGACTCGATCAGGCTGAAGTGGAAGCCGCCGAGGCCGACCGTCGTCGCGCTCAAGGTGACGAATGCCCTCTGCTCGGGCTTCCGATGACAATCAAGGAGAGTATCGACTTCACCGGGCTACCTGCCACGAGCGGGATGCCGGAGCACGCCGATCGAGTTCCGTCCAGTGACGCGCCGCTGGTGAGATCGCTCAAGCACGCCGGGATCGTCCTGATGGGCAAGACAAACCTGCCCTACGCCTGCAATGACTGGCAGGCGAACTCGCCCGTCTACGGCACCACAAACAACCCGTGGGACCTGGAACGGACGCCCGGTGGGAGTACCGGCGGGGGGGCCGCGGCACTCGCGGCCGGGATGACACCGCTCGAGATCGGCAGCGATATTGGTGGTTCCGTCCGAGTGCCGGCGGCCTTCACGGGCGTGTACGGCCACCGCCAGAGCGAGACGCTCGTTCCGCAAAGTGGCCATTTCCCCGGACATGCACTGCCAAATCGTGCGGTCGTCCTGAACATTATGGGCCCGCTGGCCCGTTCCGCTGAGGATCTGGAACTGGCTCTGGAT
>SKKR01000590.1 GCA_007123655.1 Thermomicrobiaceae bacterium | reverse complement strand
GAGATCCCTAGTTACTCCCGCGAGGAAGGACCCGCTGTCACGTGGCTCTGTGAGCGGATGACGTCCCTCGGGCTGGACGCCTTCGCCGATGGCGCCGGGAACGCGGTCGGCGTCAAAGGGGACGGCCCGATCGAGATCATGCTGCTCGGTCACATCGACACCGTGCCCGGATGGATCGCTGTGGAGACTGTCGACGGTGCCTTGTACGGGCGAGGAACAGTGGACGCGAAAGGTCCGCTGGCAACGTTCGTCGCGGCAACGGCCCGGGCCGAGATACCGGAAGGCGTCCGCGTCAAGATCGTCGGCGCGGTCGAGGAAGAAGTGATGACTTCCCGAGGGGCGCATTGGCTGGCCGAGCATACAGACCGCCCGGACGCGGTGATCATCGGCGAACCGAGTGGGTGGGACGCGATCGTGCTGGGCTACAAGGGGTCGGTGTCGTTCGTGTACCAGGTCGAGCAGGGGATGGCGCACTCGGCCGGGCAGGGTGACACCGCCGGGCAGGTCGCCGTCGACTTCTGGAACCGGGTCACCGGATGGTGCCGGCAACGAAACGGCGAGCAGGAGCCAGGATTCAAGACGGTGGATGCGACGCTCAACGCGTTCAACACGAACACCGATGGCCTGCTCGCAACTGTGACCGTCCACGGCAACCTGCGATTGCCCCCCGGACTTACCCCTGACGAGGCGATCGACGCCATATCGGCACTGACCGGAGCAGGGGAGATCGAGTTTACGGTCAATGCGCCCGCGTATCGCTGCGAGAAGCGCACGCCACTCGTCGCCGCGTTCAACGCCGCTATCCGGCAGTCCGGCGCGACCCCCAGAACAAAGGTCAAGACCGGAACGTCTGACATGAACCTGGTCGGGCCGGTCTGGAACGTCCCGATGCTGGCCTACGGGCCGGGTGATTCGCAACTCGATCACACTCCGAACGAGCACATACAGCTCGAAGACCTCGAACGGGCGACAGACATACTGACCGCCGTGCTGGAGCGAGTCTCTCGCACACTGGCGGGTACGAAACCGGAGGCGCACTCATGAAACCGAATGTCGGCATCCTGCTCTCTCAGCTGCGGGAGGAAGAGAAGCTTCTGCTTCGCGCCTTCGCTTCGCACGGCATCGAGCCCGTCCGGCTCACGGATCGCAAGCTGCAAATGGAGCTAACGGATCTGTCCTGGCTGCACGAGCTCGAGCTGGATGTCGTCCTGGATCGCTGCCTGGCGCACGGCCGGGCAGGGATCGTTCTCCAGGCGCTCGATGTTGCGGGAATCCGCTCGGTGAACAGTCGCCGGGCGGCGGTCATCGCGGACGACAAGGTGGAGTGCTCACTGATCCTCGGTGCCTCGGGTATCCCGACGCTGCGCACCTTCATGGCGTTCACCGTCGAGTCAGCGCTTGAAGCGCTGGAACAGGTGGGCTATCCCGCGGTGTTGAAGCCTGTCGCGGGGTCCTGGGGACGGCTGCTCGGCAAGGTGAACTCGCCCGGCGCGGCCCGGGCGCTGCTGGAGCACAAACGCCAGCTCGGCTCGCACCACCATTCGATGTTCTACATTCAGGAGTACGTGGAGAAGCCGGGACGCGATCTCCGGATCTTCATTGTCGGCGACGACATTGTGGCGGGCTCGTACCGATCGGCGGAGCACTGGGTGACCAACGTCGCCCGGGGCGCCGTCTCGGAGCCGTGCCCGATCACGCCGGAGATCGAGGAGATCTCAATGAGAGCCGCCCGGGCAATCGGCGTTGAGATCGCCGGCGTGGATCTCGTGGAGACGCCGGACGGTCTCAAGGTCATCGAAGTCAACGGTGGAGCAGAATTCAAAGGGTTGATGAGTACGACGGACTGCGATATCGCCCAGCACATCGTGGACTACGTAGTCAATTCAACGACGGCAACCGGGCCGGCATATCTGAACGGAAATCACCGGCAGGCAAAACAGAGCCTGGCCGGAGACGATTAGTCAATACGGAGGGAACGCACACGATAATGGCGATCGACGCAGCGATTCTCGGAGGTTCCGGTTACGCCGGCGGCGAGCTGTTACGGCTGCTGCTGGATCACCCGGAGGTCAACGTCACACAGATTACCTCGCGCGCCCGGGCGAAGCGATTCGTCCATACGGTGCATCCCAACCTCAGGAAGCGGACGCAGCTGAAGTTCATCGCGCCGGAAGATCTCCAGCCTTGTGATGTGCTATTTGCCTGCACGCCTCACGGGGCAACTGCGCCGCAGGTAGACAACCTCAAGTCGATCGCACCGATCGTCGTAGATCTGAGCGCTGATTTCCGGCTGCGCGACGCCGCGGCGTACGACACCTGGTACGGCTGGGAGCATCCGCGACCGGAGTTGATTTCGGACACCGTCTACGGCATGCCGGAGCTTCATCGCGAGGAGATCAAGCACTCGAACTACATCGCCAGTCCGGGGTGTACGGCGACAGCGTCGATACTGGGCCTCGTTCCTCTCGTACATGCCGGGGTGGTCGACACGTCGATCCCGATGATCATCGAAGCCAAGACCGGTTCCTCCGGCGCCGGCGCTGCCCCCACCGGCGGCAGTCACCATCCGGAACGAGCCGGGTCGATGCGCTCTTACAAGCCGACCGGCCACCGCCACAGCGCGGAGATCCTCCAGGAACTGTCCTGCAGCAGCGGGCCGCCGAACGTGTCGTTCAGCGTTACCAGCGTTGAAGCCGTGCGCGGGATTCTGGCGACCTCTCACGTTCACCTGACCGAGGACCTGGAAGATAAGGACCTCTGGAAGATTTTCCGCGGGCAGTTCGGTCAGGAACCGTTCATCAGGCTGGTCAAGGAAAAAGGCGGCATCCACCGCTATCCGGACCCCAAGATCCTCTCCGGTACAAACTACTGCGATGTTGGCTGGGAGATCGACCCACACGGCAAGCGCCTGGTCGTTATGGCGGCGATTGACAACCTGATGAAGGGTGCCGCGGGCCAGGCCGTACAGGCGTTCAACATCCGTATGGGCTTCGAGGAGACTACCGGGCTCGAGTTCACGGGATTGCACCCGATTTAGGAGCGAACACATGATCATCGTGAAACTCGGCGGCAGTGACGGGATCGACCCTGCCTTCACGCTCGACGATATCGCCGAACTGAACAGGCAGGAGCCGCTCGTTTTCATTCACGGCGCCAACAGCAAGCTGGACGAGATGTCGAGGGCGCTGGGCAAGGAGCCGCGCCTTGTGCAGTCTAAGTCCGGACAGGTAAGCCGCTTCACGGACTCGGAAACGATGGAT
>SKKR01000478.1 GCA_007123655.1 Thermomicrobiaceae bacterium | reverse complement strand
CGGAAGTACAGTGAATCAGTACGTGGACTCCGCCCGCGCGATGGGCATCGACCCCGATGCTGATGAAGCCCCCGCCACGCTAGCACGGCTGTTGTCGTCCCCAGCCGGCACAGTCTCGTCCGGACCGATCATTGCGATCGTCACCCGGGTCGGAGAGGTCTCAGACGGAGAACGTCGCAGCGGTGATATCGCCTTCTGTCTGAACCTTAGAGGGACCACGAGCGAACGAGCACACCACGTCGAAGCCAACCCGTCCGAGATTCGTCGCCGAACCGCACTCTGGGCGAGCGAGTTCCTCCACGTGACCCTGGCAAAACATGCGGGCGCCGAACACGCCCGGTTCTGACCACCGTGATTCGTCAGTCTCGTCCATCCGGTGAATCCGGAATTGACGTCCAGTCTTGCCGGATGCCGTGTGTTCTGAACCGCCACCAGAGTCCAACTGGATAACCCGCCATTTTGGCCACATCTCCGAGTGCTCTGAGCATCACCGTTCGCATCGTGAGCCCGATGAACTCGGAGAGGTGCCACTGCCCGCGTGCCCGTAGTCGACGGATCGGGCGGCGCATGTAGACGATCGCTCCGAGCACCACAATTGCCCGCCACGCAGGTGAACGTACAAGAACAAACGACGGAGCAAGCAACACGTACGTCAGGTAACGCGCCAGGTGTCGCGTCATGAAAAGGCCCGCCCTGCCGTCCCCCCGCGCGTAAAGGTAGTACTGACGCCAGAAGGCCAGCGCTGACTTACGAGGCCGGAACCGCACCGTCGCGTCCGGCGCGAAGATGAATCGGGCGCCGGCACGCTTCAATCGTAAATCCAGAACCAGATCCTCGCAGTAATCGAGCCATTCGGGATACCGCACACCCGCCTCGAACCAGGAACGGCGAAATGCGAACGAGCGACTGGAGGGCAGGAACGCCCCGGGGGAAATCTCCTCGACGTCCGGCAGGGTCGTTGCAGCCAGCGCGTGCTCGAATGTCGTCTGTGCGTCAGGGACGAAGAAGCCACCGACGGCGTCGATCGCTTCCTCACCATCGATCAGCGGGTCCGTCAGGTGCTCCAGCCAGGTGGAATCAAGGGTCACTCCGGCATCAGTGACTGCGATTATGTCGCCCTCAGAGTGCCGGATCGCGATGTTTCGGCCAGCGGAGATGTTCGCTCCCAGCGCGTGAATCACACGGAGAGGAAGATCGCCGCTCCAGCGTTCCAGGATCTCTGCAGAGTCGTCTGTCGACCCACCATCGACGATAACCACCTCATCCGGCCACCTTGTCTGCCTGGTGATCGAATCAAGTAGCCGGGAGAGATTCTCGCCCTCGTTCAGGACGGTTAGGACGAGACTGATATTCGGTGAGTCAGATCCAGTCACCGGGACAGATCCGCTCAAACTCAACGATCAACTCCCCCTGGCGCTCAAGCATGGTCCGCCTCGATTCATCGTCCTGGTCATCAAGTCCGGCAAGATGCAGCAGCCCGTGCAGACAGAGAAATGCAATCTCACGCTCGGTTGTATGCCCGACATCCGCCGCTTGCCGTGCCGCGGTATCAACCGATACGGCGATATCTCCGGCGTATCCTTCTGAATCGGGAGGATCACTCGCGGGAAACGTGATCACATCAGTCGGTCCGTCAACCGATATGTATCTGACGTGGAGGTCGGCGATCTCGTCATCGGTACAGAGCCAGATCCCAAGTTCACCTCTCAAGTCGATCCGGCTCGACGCCCATTGCAGGAACGACCGAACCCGATCGAGATCGACCGGGTCTTCCTCTCCGGAAACGGTAAACGTTACGTCCAGCCCGGGAGAATCCGTCATCAGCCAGGTTCCGCGGTCGCGATCTCGGCGGACGGCTTCTGGCTGGTACTCCGTTGCGCTTCGGGATACTCTATGCGCGGGTGATAGACGCCCTCCAGAATGGACACGAAGATCCTCCGGATCTCCTCGATCTCCCGGATCGTGAGATCGCAGTCGTCGAGCTGGCCGTCTTCGATTCGGTCGCGAATAATGCGTTCCACAATTCCATCCAGCTTCGATCTGCGCACCATCTCACCCTCTTCTTCTGTGGCTTCCTCGTACAGGCTGCCACTCTGGGACATGGATCGGACCGTGGCTTCCACGCTATCAGCCAGCAGGATGATTCCCGCCTCTTTGGTCTGCGGGTTCGGGCCATTGTAGCGAAACTCGGACTCGTCAACGTCCTCGCCGGCGTTGATCGCCATGTTGTAGAAGTACCTGACGAGGGATGTCCCATGGTGCTGTTCGATAACATCGACGATCGGCTTTGGAATGCGCGCCTTGCGAGCCATGCGAACGCCGTCCGGAACGTGATCCAGAATGATCTGCGCGCTACTCCTCGGATCGAGCGAGTCGTGGATGTTGGTCCGATTGGCCTGGTTTTCAATGAAGAACGTCGGTCGCATGAGTTTGCCGATGTCGTGATACATCACTGCAACCCGTGCGAACAACGGGTCCCCGCCCACGCGTTCCGCGGCACTCTCCGCCAGATTTGCTACCACGATGCTGTGGTGATACGTGCCTGGTGCTTCCCTGGTCAGTCGATACAGCAGCGGTTGATTCGGATGTGCAAGCTCCAGGAGTTGCAGGTGCGTGGTAATCCCGAAGAGCGTTCCCAGCAGACTGAAGAAGAGGAACGTCAGACTTGAAGACAACGCTCCGTTTACCGCAGACGCCACCAGCAAGCTCCCGGCATTTGGCATGTTGAGTTCGCCGGCCATCACATGGAAGAGTGACGCGGCAATGAACGTGGTTCCCATTACCGAAATGCCGGCGACCAGAAACGTCATTGTCCGTTCGGCGCGCCAGATGACTGCGGCCCCGGCCACTGACGCCAGGATCGTGACGAAGGCGATCTCGAACGAGGACCCACTGACAATTCCGAGATACAGGCCCAGGAAGCCACCCACCACAACGGCCACGTGAAAGTCGATCAGGATGGCCAGCAGCATGATCGCCGCGGCTGCCGGGAACATATACAACAGATCTTCGTTTATGAGCACGAAGCGTCCGGCAACGAGCGGAACCGCGACCACGAGACCGACCAGCACCAGTTGCCTTGATCGACACAAATCCGGCGCGAACTTGCCGAGGTAGAGCACCATCGCCAGCGTTACCAGGCCAAGCAAACCGACCACACCGGAAAACTGATCCAGCGTCTGCTCGGGAGAGAGCAGGCCAAAGTGCTCGAGCTGTTCTATGTGGTACTCGGTGACCGGATCGCCTTCTCGAACGATAATCT
>SKKR01000190.1 GCA_007123655.1 Thermomicrobiaceae bacterium | reverse complement strand
GGAGTTCCAGGGTTCAGCGCGAGCCCCGCATCGACACCGTGATGTCTGATCTGCTGGAGCACCCGATGCGGGTGAGGAGTCGCTTCGAAATGGATACTGATTATGTCCGCGCCGGCGTCAACGAATGCGTCCACATACCGGGCTGGATCGGAGACCATGAGATGCACGTCGATCGGCAACTGCGTCGCTGATCGCACCGCATTGACCACCAGCGGGCCGAACGAGATGTTGGGCACGAACTGGCCATCCATAACGTCTAGATGAATCATGTCCACACCCGCGGCTTCCGCCGCTTGGATCTCCTGACCGAGTCTGGCGAAATCCGCGGTGAGGATTGATGGCGCAATCGCGGGCGACATCACACGCGTCAGAGTGCCGGGCATGTGTCACAATCCTTTCGGCGTTACAGAACCAGGTTCGCCACGGGAGGAAGGGAAGCGCGGTTGAGCGGGTCGAAACATCAGCAGCGTACTCGTCGCAGGATACCCTATCAACTCATTGCCGGACTGGCGCTGATCGCAATCTGGTGGCCGATCGCCTGGTTGCAGGTTCGGCCGCTGTCGGATTTCTACTTCTTCCCGCTCTGGCTTGGATACATCCTGGCGGTCGACGGGATCGTCGAGTGGAGAACCGGCACCTCGGCCTGGAACCGGAGCCGCCGGACGTTTCTGTTTCTGTTCCCGCTCTCGGCGGCATTCTGGTGGATCTTCGAAGGGCTGAACGAGTTCCTCGAGAACTGGTACTACATACACCCCGAGGACACGGGTACCTGGTACTACTTCATCACGTCGACGCTCTCCTTCGCAACAGTGATTCCGGCCGTGATCGGTACAGTCGAGCTCATTGCCAGTTTCAGAATCGGCGAACGCATCCCCGGGCTCGGCCACTGGAGATTTGGCCCGTCCGGCCTGCTCAGATTTCAGATCGCCGGTGTCGTGATGCTGGTCCTGATCGCCGTCTGGCCGACCTATGCATACGCACTTGTCTGGCTCGCATTGTTCTTCGTCATCGAGCCAATCAACCAGCGGCTCGGTCAACGATCGCTCTGGCAATACGCCCGGGAGAACAACTGGGGCCCCGTCTACAACGTGATGCTTGGGACGACGCTGACTGGCTTTTTCTGGGAAATGTGGAATCTCTATGCCAACCCCAAGTGGTTCTACGATGTTCCCTTCGTGCACGTGCTCCAGATCTTCGAGATGCCCGCCCTGGGCTACTTCGGATACATGCCATTCGGACTGGAGGTCGTCTCATTCACCGCGTTGTTCATCTGGTACTTCGGCCACAGACCGCAGCGTTACATCCGCCCTGACACGGACGAAACCGGGCAGTGATTCAGCCGGCGGATCAGTTCCTGCGTGGCGTACCGGGCCGCCCGTCACCCTCGTGCGGCCGTGCAGCGATACAGATCCAAATTGACCCTGTCTACGTGGCTCCCTATAATTCGACCTGATTGCAGACCTGCGTTATGACAGGATGGCACACTGCGTGGTTAACAGTCTTGATCGGTTCGAAGGGTTTTTTGAGCGCCTGATGGAGGGATCCGTCGGGCGGATTTTTCGAAGTCCTATCCAGCCAGCCGAGATCGGCCGGCGACTTGAACGTGCAATGGAATCCAATCAGGTTTCCACCGTCGAAGGAATCGTCGTTCCGAACGATTACATCGTGTACCTGCACCCGGATGATATGGTCTTGTTCAGTGACTTTGCGACAAGCCTCTGTCACCAGATGGAAGACTGGCTGATCGATCTCGCCGACGAGCGAAACTACGGGTTTATCGATCAGGTCCGAATTCAGTTATACGGAGACGAATCGGTTACGGTTCGATCGATCGTCGTGGATGCCCAGATCGTCGAACTCGGCGACTATGACCCGGACGAGCAGGAGGCGATTCAGCGTACCGAGGTATATCGTGTCGTAGAGCACACCGGAGACGTCCCGCCGAAACTCGTGCGAGCAATAAGGGCAGACGGACACGAACAGTCTTTCATGCTTCGGAAACGAACGACCAGTATCGGCCGCTCGACGAGCAACGACATTGTGATTGAGATTCCGGAGGTGTCTCGGCATCACGCCAGGATCGAATACGGTCAGGGACAGTTTCGGATTGTCGATCTCGGCTCGACCAACGGGACAACGGTCAACGGACGACGCGTAACGAACGCGACGATCGAGGATCACGATGAGATCATGCTCGGCACGGCGAGGCTCGAGATCGTACCGTATCACTCCTCGGTACACCGCTAAGATGGGCGGGCTGTGACAGACGGAATGCTGAATTCGCTCCCGTTCGAATGGTTCATCCTGCTGTTGCGCGTGCTGTTCGTGTTCCTGCTCTACTTCTTTGTGTTTCAGGTCATCCGGGTGATGCTTCGTGAGCTGCAGACATTCGCCGCCGGAGACAGACAGGAACCGGTCAGCGAACCGGCGGGGCATCTGCTCGTTAAGGACCCAGGGGACTCAGGTCTCCGCCCTGGACAGCGGATTTCGCTTGAGCCTGTGACTGTGATCGGACGTCACCCGCGTGCCACAATTGTTCTTGATGACGCCTTCGTGTCGAGCGAACACGCCCAGCTGTCCTGGAGCGATGGACGATGGTGGATTACTGATCTCGACAGTACAAACGGAACGATCCTCAACGGCCGGGATGTAAGCGTACCGACCGGGATTCGGTACGGTGATACGGTCGAGATCGGTGAGATAACGCTTCAACTGGTCCCGTAGTGCGCGGGCGACTCGGAGCAAGGGAAGCTAGCAGAAACATGGGGATTGGACACGCAAATCCGGGAAGGCGACAGCCGGCTCGTGTTGAATCGACAGACACCGCCCGGGTGTCCGCCGAGCCGGGACGCGGAACGTCTCGTCCGCGGCTGCCAGAACTCCGGGCTTCGTTCTTCCAGGTATCAATCGCCGGACTCGGCGCGTTGTTTCTGCTGGCGACAATCGGGTTCGCAGCGCTCGGGCGCGAGTTGCATCCCGACGGGACCATCCCGCCCGGCGTGTATGTTGCCGGTGCGTTCGTCGGCGAAATGGAAGTCGACGATGCCCACGAGAAGCTCGGCCAGCATGTCGCCGATTTTTCCTCGAATCCAGTGACCCTGCAGTTCCAGGAACGCACCTGGAACCCGACGATGGCTGAACTCGGAGCCGAGTTCGATCTGCGGCAGACGCTTGATGACGCCTCCTTCTCCCAGTCCAGAATGGAACGCGTCCAGGTTCGCCTGTTCGGAGAGAGCCGGACCGATGTTCCGTTGCGGCTTCGC
>SKKR01000453.1 GCA_007123655.1 Thermomicrobiaceae bacterium | reverse complement strand
TGCTCCTGAACATCATGCCGAAGTCCGTCTATGACGAAATGAAGGACTACGGCACTGTGACACCGCAAGTGTTCGACAGCGCAACCATCCTCATGCTCGACTTCGTTGGATCGACCGAGATGGAGATTTCGCGGGATCCCGGCGCGCTGATCACCGAGCTAAACGACATCTTCACCGTCTTCGACCGGATATGTGAGATGTTCGGCTGCGAGCGTATCCGGACGATCGGCGACGCCTACATGGCGGTTTCCGGGCTCCCGGAACCGACGCCGGAACACGCTCACAACATCGCGCGCGTGGCGCTTCGAATGCTTCGATACATCGAGCGTCGGAACTCCGCCCACACGGAAGAGTGGCTGTGCCGCATCGGGATTCACTCTGGACCGGTCATCGGGTCGCTCGTCGGCGTGAAGAAGTACGTCTACGACATCTTCGGTCCTGGTGTGAATATGGCGTCCCGAATGGAGTCTCTCTCCGAGCCTATGCAGATCACGGTAAGCCAGAACACCTTTGATCTGATTCATGAGGACTTTCAACTCGCCCCTCGCGGGGCGCATGACGTGAAGGGATTCGGTGAACAGGAGCTCTATTTTCTGGAAAGAGAGCTGCCTAACGTGCGGTAACTCCTTGTCGTTGCCAGTCGACTCGAACCGTACCGTAGGGCGCGCGTCGCGTCGACTGCGAGGCTTTTCACGAACGCCGCTCGATTCGGTACCCCTATCGGACGGCGAGGGCAGGAACAAATCATGGACTATCCAGCCATCATTGCGGTAGACGATGAACCATCCGTGTTGAGCGCCGTAACCCGTGATCTTCGCCGCCAGTATGGCGGGAAGTATCGGATCATGCGGGCCGAATCCGGCGAGGCAGCAATGGACCTCGTGCGGGATCTCAAGCGAAGGGGCGACGCGGTCGCCCTGTTTCTCGTGGACCAGCGCATGCCCGGGATGAGCGGGGTCGAGTTTCTGGAGGAAGCTGCGCACCTGTTTCCGGACGCCAGGCGAACGCTTCTCACCGCGTACGCGGACACCAACGTGGCAATCCACGCGATCAACGAGATTCGCCTCGATTACTATCTGCTGAAGCCGTGGGATCCACCCGAGGAACGCCTCTACCCGATTCTCGATGATCTGCTGAGCGACTGGAAGGCAGGGTTTCAGCCGCCGTTCCAGGGGATTAGGATTTTCGGGGATCGCTGGTCGGCGGACACCTATCGGATCAAGGATTTTCTCACTCGGAACCAGATCCCCTTCCAGTGGCAGGACACCGGGCAAGACGACGTCCGCGAAGAGCTTGAAAAGCTCGATGTGCGGTTGTCCGAGCTGCCGACGCTCCTTTTTCCGGATGGGTCCGAGTTGCATCGGCCCGATCATTCCGAGATTCTCGACAAGCTGGGGATGCGGACACACGCCAGCCTTCCGTTCTATGACCTGGCAATTGTTGGAGGCGGGCCGGCGGGTCTGGCAGCAGGGGTCTACGGAGCCAGCGAAGGGCTTAACACGGTCCTGATCGAGCGCGAGGCGCCAGGTGGTCAGGCTGTCACGAGTTCGCGGATCGAGAACTATCTCGGGTTCCCATCCGGGTTGAGCGGCGCCGACCTTGCCCGCCGCGCGGTCACCCAGGCAACCCGGTTCGGTGCAGAAATCATCATCGGCGAAGTCGTGAACCTGTCAGTTGACGGCCCCTACCGGATCCTGACGCTCGCGGATGGCAGTAAGCTCAGTTGCCACGCACTGATTATCGCGTCCGGTGTCACCTACCGGCGCCTCGACGTTCCCGGCGCGGATCGATTCACCGGCTCGGGGCTCTACTACGGTGGCGCCATCGCCGAAGCGATCACCAACGCGGGCCAGGATGTCTTCATCGTCGGAGGTGCGAATTCCTCCGGGCAAGCGGCTATGTATTTCTCCCGGTATGCGCGCTCGGTCACGATGCTGGTGCGATCGTCTTCCCTGGCCAAGAACATGTCGAGTTACCTTGTCAAGCAGATCGAAGAGACCGCGAACATCCGCGTGATCCCCAATGCTGAGATCTCCGAACTTTCCGGCGAAAAGCACCTTGAATCGATCACGGTTCGCCACAAAGATTCAGGTACGGAGGAGACCTGTCCGGCCACAGCGGTCTTCGCGTTCATCGGCGCAGCGCCGCATACCGGTTGGCTCGCCGGGCTTGTCGGACTCGATCAGGCCGGGTTCGTCCTGACGGCAAGTGACCGGCCGGTTCGGGGCATCTCCGCGCCGCAGTGGACGGAAGAGCGGGCACCGTTCCCGTTGGAGACCCACGTCCCTGGAATCTTCGTTGCCGGGGACGTTCGGCACCGCTCCATGCGCCGGATCGCCGGAGCAACCGGCGAAGGGGCAATGGCCGTGCACTTCGTGCACCAGTATCTGTCCACCATCTCCCCCACCGTCGGCTCAGCGGCGGTTGCCACGAAGTGAGGGGCGTCGATGGCCTTCGATCTCTCGATACAAACATTACGTCAATCACGGATACTGAGCGATCTTGATGAAGCCGATCTGACCGCACTTGTCCTCGGCGGTGTGCGCAGAACGGTCGAGCCAGGTGCGTGTCTGATCAGCGAAGGAGACGATGAAAAGTCGCTGTTCATCATTCTCGACGGTGAAGTCGAGGTGTACCGTACGACTCCGGATGGTGACACATTGCTCGCGCGGCTCGGCGCCGGACAGTTCGTCGGCGAGATGGCGCTTGTCGATGACGCACCGCGTTCGGCCACCGTCCGCGCCGTCTCCCAGGCCGACATCCTGGAGATCACCGAGGACCAGTTCGACCGGTTGCTGAACCGCTCCCCCGGTGCCTGCCGGACGCTAGTCAGGACGGTTCTCCGGAGACTGAGAAGCACCGAGGCGATGCTTGTCAACCAGGAAAAGCTCGCATCGCTCGGGCGGCTGTCAGCAGGTCTCGCCCACGAACTGAACAATCCGGCATCGGCCATGAGCCGCACCGCCCAGCAACTCGTGCAGGCAATCGACGAATGGAAGATCGCCACTCGGAACCTCTCGACGGTGCTGCCCGCGGCCGAGTTTGATGCGCTCTTGGAGCGGCACGCCGACTCCCGCGAAACCGGGGTTACGCTTTCTTCTCTTGACCGGGCGACCCGGGAGACGGAGCTCGAACGGTGGCTGGAAGAGCGCGCAGTTCCCGAACCCTGGAACCTCGCGGGCGATCTCGTCACCGGCGGCTGGACACCTGCGCTTCTCGAAGCGGTCGCTCGTCAGGTGTCGGCTCACCAACTCGGCCATGTTA
>SKKR01000457.1 GCA_007123655.1 Thermomicrobiaceae bacterium | reverse complement strand
CTGGATGCCGTCCTTCGCGACGGCGGCAATTCGGGGTGTATTGATGACTTTCGGGTTGACGCTAACCTGCACCGCTTCGAGCACGTCACGGCCCGCGAGGTCAATCGCCGTTGCTCGACGCCAGGTCAGGTCTATGTTCGCTCGGTCGGCAGAAATCAGGGCCGCTACCACCCGGCCGACGTTTCCGCCTGCCAGATAGTGCGCTTCCATCTGGGCGATCTCAAGCTCCAGTCCTGCCTTCGTTGCGTTGATCAACGGCCGGACGATCTCTCCGGGGGGGATCTTCCGCAAGCGCATACCGATTAGCGCCCCGAGTCCCACTCGTACGCCTGAGAAGATCGCGGTGATCCACAGGCCGACCGGCACGAAATAGAAAAACAGGCCGATAATCGCGATTGCGATACCGGCGGCGGCTACCAGGCCAACACCTGTCAATTCGTCCACACGACGCTCCCTTCTCGCTCACCCATCGGCATTTTCGGTCCGGGACGTTCCCGGATTGTCGCACGTCACTCGCTAAATGTCGTCGTCATCGTCCAGGTCTTCGCCCCGGTCAGGCTCTTGTTCGTTGCCCTCCACTCGAGCCACGACCCGCCGGTACTGATCGTCCGCGACAACCTCGACGGTGTCGCCCCTCTGGATGTAATCGCCGCGGGTGACGACATCCACGCGATAACCGTCAATTTCCGCGTAGCCTCCTGGCCGCAGGTCTGAGAGTGCCCGTCCCCGCTGGCCGAGAAGAGGTGCTCGTTGCGGTGGTTCGGCTTGTTCTTCCGCATCCGACAGGTCATCGGTATGAGGCGCACGCTGTGTGCGGTACCCTGGTTCGGGCATCTGCGGATCGTCACGTCCCAACGACGTTTGCAGGACGAGCCCGCGGAACCGGCCCATCTGCGGCAGGAATATCAGTAACATCACGATGCCGAACAGCACCACGACCATCGCTCCCGCGACCGTGTACGCCGCTCGCCGGATATCGGAATCCAGCGTCACATCCCCGATCAGTGAGAGGAACAGACCGCCTGCGAGCGAGATCAACCCGAGTATGCCGAAGATGCCAAACCCGGGGATCACGAATAGCTCAATTGCGATCAGGGCTAAACCAAGGAGGACGAGAATGACACCCTCCCATCCAGCCAGCCCGGCAATGTAGTGACCCCAGAAAAAGAGCGCCAGTATCCCGGCGCCGATCCCGCTAAGCGGGCTCAGTTCTCCGGAGAATACGTCAACGATGACGAGCAAAGCGCCGACGGAGAACAACAGCGACGCGATGACTGGCTCGGTGATCAACCTGACGAACGATTCCGCCCAGGTCTGGCTAACCTGCTCGACGCTGAAGTCTTCCAGTCCGATCTCGGCGAGCGCCTGCTCCATCGTGTCGACCGTGCCGTCGCTGATCCCCCACTCAAGCGCTTCTGACGTACTCATGGCAATCAGCGTTTCGTCATCGACCAGCCCCTCGATCTCGACACGCGGATCAACCATTCCCTGAGCGATCTCCGGGTCGCGCCCCCTTGCTTCGGCAGTTGATCGGAACGTGGAGCGAACCGCGGACACATTCTTCTCATCGGCAGCTTCCCCGGTTCCGGTGACTGGAGTCGCGGCTCCGATCGTAGAGCCAGGCGTCATGTATATGTACTCCGCTGCCAGCGAAATCAGGGCACCTGCGGAGAACGCGTCTCCATTGATGAACGCCATCGTTGTGATGTCGGCGCCGAGCAAGGAGTCCCGCATCTGGAACGTCGCATCCAGGCGACCTCCTGGGGTGTTGATGTCCAGGACAAGCGCTTCGACTCCATCTTCTTCAGCCTCGCTGATTGCCCGTTCGAGGAATGGCGCCAGGCCGAGATCGATCGTGCCGTGAATCTCCACGACACGCACGTTCGCCGTTCCGTTCTGAGCGTGCGTGAACCCGGGCACGATCATGGATACAAGCCCGAGAAGGATAAATGCGAGCCCGACGGCCCGGAGCGCCAGATTCAGTTTGCCTGGCGGGTACGGCTTTGGAAAACCGGACTTCGGCATACGCTTCCGATTCACGATCCTGATGCGGGCTGGACTGCCCGGCATCAACTTAAACTGTTCCAGTCGTTAGTAACATTCGCGCGATGGTCGACCGCGATACGCGCTCCGTAAAGATTCTGACTGGCCCGGCGTCCGGGTCGATTCAGCAGGTTCCGACACGGTAATCGTACCACTTGCACGCGGCTAAGAAATGGTGTTAACCCGTCCATGCGACCCTGACTCCCGGACAGAATCGCGAGCGCTACCGTCGTAACTCGACCGGAACTTCGACGATGTTGATCCGCGAACCGTCTTGAGCTGATTCCTCGAAGAGGACAATGGCTCCGAGGCCCTCGATCTCAATGTCAACGTCCAGTTCGAAGTCGAACTCTCCACGCATCCCGCTTCCTGACGTCGCCGTTCCGAAGTCCCGATAGATCACCTCACCGCTCGCATCGATGATCTCGATCTGGATCGTGGCCTCAAACGTGTTGGCGGTACCCTGCAGTCGTATCGGGCTGGAGACCTCGTCCCCGAGAGTTGGTGATTCGAGTAATATCGCCGGAGAAAGGTCCTCGAAGTCATCACGATCAACCGGCTGGTCCACCAGGATCCCTTCGCCGCCGATCGCCTCGACATCCGCACCGTCAATCCTGAACTGTACCGCATCGATCGTATCGAACTGAGTAAGCGTGAAGACCACCTGCGCAACGCGCATCTGCATGCTCAGGCTTCCGCCGCCGGATTCAAAGTCGCTCGTCAGATCGACCACGGCGGTGCCGTCGTCCTGTATGTTGATCCCCAGGAGCCGCGTCTCGAAAGGAACTTCAGAGGCGTACCCATGGTCTTCTTCGTATGGGGTCGTGCCGGTAAAGAGCTCGTTCAGGGCGCCGGTGGCGACTTCCGGGGTTCCGGCAATGTCTCGGGACGTTGCCGCCAGTTCCTCGCCAAGCACAAGGTAAACGAGAACCGAGCGCGGGTCGCGTTCATCGACATCCTCGTCGTCGTCCGGTTCCGGAGTCAGCGCATCGTCAACGTCCGGAGTTGGCGTGGCTACGTCGGGTTCGTCCGCATCATCGCGATCCGGCGTCGGTGTCGGCTCCGGATCAGCCGGTTCAACGGCGACGTCTTCGGTTGGCGTCGGCTCTCCGACCTCAACGTCGTCATCGCCATCATCACATGCCGCCAGAATCATCAGCACGGGCAGCAGAATCGCCAGTGCAATGAGGAGTCGACCGCGTCTCTGTGCAGTGTTCATCGTG
>SKKR01000549.1 GCA_007123655.1 Thermomicrobiaceae bacterium | reverse complement strand
TGCTGGAGACTTCGAGTTGGTCATCGAAAGCGGCGACATCGGCCCCGATCCGCAGCTCATGGCCAGTTTTCTGGCGTCGGACGGGCCGCGGAACACCTCGCGTTACGTCAACCCAGAGGTCGATGAGGCGTTCCGGCGTGGCCGGGCGTCAATCGATTTCGAGGAACGGGGCCGGCACTACAAGCGGTTACAGCAGGTACTGGCGGACGACGTCGCCCGGATCCCGTTGATTCAGCACGGCGAGCACCTTCCGTTCCGGCCGGAGTTCACTGGCTGGTCATGGTCGGACGGGGTTCGTGGAACGGTGCCGTTCTGGTATCACGGTAAGGTGCGGAAGTCGGACGACGTCTGGGAAAAGTGATCGAAAACTCGTGATCAGAGCGACAAGATGTCCGGGAAGCTTCCATCCGTAACGCCAGATCAGTTGTTGCGCGCGCTGCACCGGGACGGGTGGTCGGAGCGACGCAGGAGCGGATCACACATCATACTGGTGCACGATCAGAAACCAGGGAGGGTCGTCGTTCCCTATCACCGGGGCAAGGAGATCAAGCCGGGCACGTTGGCAAGTATAATCGCGCAGGCCGGGTTATCACGCGAGGAGTTCCGGAGACTGCTATGAGGCGTTACACAATCCTTCTTCAACCCGAGCGAGAAGCCGGTGGGTATTCGGTCATTGTGCCCGCGCTTCCTGGATGCTTTACCCAGGGTGACACGATGGAAGAGGCAATCGCGAACGCAGAAGACGCGATCCAGCTTTACCTTGAGGATCTCAAAGCAGAAGGGGAATCGATACCGGAAGAAGAATCACCGCCGCAACTTCAGACGGTGGAAGTCAACTGACTCGTTCCGGTTTCCAGCCGGTATCAACATGACCGATTAATACTCGCCTCATTGCCGCCGAAGTCACACGCGTGCCATACTCGCTACCGGTTGCGCAAGCGAGGCGTTCTTCGTTCACCAGAGGAGTAATTGTTGCATTTCCGACATCGATCACGACGCCTGACCGCGGCGATCAGCGCGCTGGCATTACTGCTCGTCTTCCCGCTGGGCGCTCTCGCCCATGACCCGGCGAACCAGCACTTCGAGCGAACCTGGGAACGCACTGACCGGCCTGTCTCGACAGTCGAAGTCGACCGGACCTGGATCTGGGGTCCGAGCGGATTCACGGCTGACTGCACCGAGCCGTATTTCAAAACCGATGCCGGTGAGCGGGAGGTCCAGTACTTTGACAAGTCACGGATGGAGATCACGGATCCCTCGGCGGATCAGGATTCTGAATGGTTCGTGACACAGGGACTGCTCGCGACCGAGATGATCACTGGCGAGATGCAGGTCGGTGACAATGAACGGATCGAATGGGGACCCGCCGGGGTTCACATAGCCGGCGATGCCGGGGGCGGATCTCCGTCGTACGCCGACTTCGCGCCGCTTATGGACGAGCCGCCACTGCCTGACGGATCCGTGATCACGCAGACTCTGGACGGTGACGGATTGGTCGGCAACGATTCGGAGATGGCCGGCTACGACGTGACCGCCGCTGAGTACGTAGAGGCGACCGATCACCGCGTCGCGTCCGTTTTCTGGGAGCTCATGAACAGCGAGGGGGCGATTCTTCAGGACGGAGTCTCCAGCAGCGGTCCTGTCTTCCCGAATCCGTTCTACGCAGTCGGATTACCGGTCACGGAGGCCTACTGGACGAACATAGCGGTCGCCGGGGTGCAGCAAGACGTGCTGGTGCAGGCCTTTGAGCGCCGCGTACTTACGTACACTCCGGGGAATGACCCGGGCTGGCGCGTCGAGGCGGGGAACGTCGGCCAGCACTACTACATCTGGCGTTACGGCGAGATTCCGCACGACTCCGATGACGCCTGTCCCGGATACATGCACGTGACGTTCAACGTGTACGCACCTGACGGGGTCGGTGGCTGGGAACAGATCGCGGTGACGACGACCCGCGAGGTCTGGCATCCGGACAACATTGCGTCCGGGACGTGGACTACGTACGCGCACGATGACGGCGAACTACTGGTCAAGAACTCCGCCGGTATCCTGGTGGCCGACCACACGTACACCACTGTTCTGGGCCAGCGGATTCTCTCCGGACTGAGCGCGGATGTCGAGCAGGTGGACGGGCCAACGCCGGGGACCGCCCGGATTGAAGCGGGAGAGTTCTCGCTTGGGGTCGATCCCCGGGTTTCCGGCAGCCTGTTCGTCGGCTCCGGATCGCTGAGCTATCAGACACCAGACGAATCCGGCGAGCTGTCATTCGAGGTGGCCGGTACCAGCGCGAACACCTTCCACGTGTTCCTGGACGGCCCGCCGCCGCCGGTATTCTTCCGGTAGCCGCGGATCTGATCCCCGGGACATAAGGTAGCGAGCGCCTCCGTACCGGTAAGGCACGGAGGCAACGTACTCGCGGGGCATTGCCGCACTGTCTCGCGGTCACTCATGACCACTCCAGGTCGATCACCAGAGACGGAATCGAATCGCCTGAAACGATGTCCCGCAGCACCAAGCGGACCTGCGCGTCTCGCGGGATCCTGATATTGAGCGGTCGGGAGCCGCCGAGCCGCACGATGTCGCCAAGCGACATCCGCGCGCGCGGCAGGCTCATGTCCTGGATGTAAAGAAGGAGCTGGCCGTCGAGCGCGCCGGCAAACTCGGGTATCGATACGTGAATCATGGCGAGATGCCCGCCTGGACGGTCAAGTTTCCCCTCAAAGAGCGTCGACTCGTCTCCCTCGAACTGCGGCACACCGCTAAACAGCGTCGTCCGTGGCGAATGCGCCCGGAGTTCCCGGTGGTATCGTCGTTCAACACCGCCTCGCGGCATCTGCTCATCATCAGGGATGCCGTGATCAGCGTCTTGCGCGCCCGCTGCGGATGGCATCTCTGGCTCCGAAAAATACTCGGCGTACGCGGCGGGTAATGCCTGGTCAGTGATCAGGCTGTCCACCGTTCCGGTTGCCCATCCGGCGGGCCGGGCGTTCGGGACGATTGCCCCTCGCTGGACCAGTTTCCCCGCTTCTTCCCGCACCGCGACGAACGATGTTTCGGAACAGATCAGTCCGTACTGGAGCGATTCGTTTACCAGTTGCTGGCGAAGACTGTTGTCAGTGGTTTCGGATTGTCCGAACCTGCTCCCGAAGAGTGACCGTTCCATCCTGGTCTCCAGGTCGTTGAGCCTGCCGGCGCCAAAGAGCACCCTGAGTGCCTTATCCGCCGGGATCGCGTCTGCCGTGGACGCAATGACCGTCCCGGCGCGA
>SKKR01000133.1 GCA_007123655.1 Thermomicrobiaceae bacterium | reverse complement strand
TAGAATGTTCTGCGGCTTGATGTCGCGATGGACCAGCCCGCGCTCGTGTGCGTAATCGAGACCGTTCGCGATCTGGCGTATGACGAAACTCGCCCCCTCGACGGTGAATGGACCCTGGCGCCGGATCAGTTCCTTGAGATTCGGCCCCTCGATGTTTTCCATGACGATGTAGCGGACGTCATTGTCTTCGCCCACGTCATAGACATTGACGATGTTGGGATGGGAGAGGCGTGCCGCCGACTGGGCTTCACGGTCAAACCGCAAGAGGAAGTTTTCGTCGGACCCGTACTGGTCGCGAAGGAGCTTCACCGCAACCTCGCGGTTGAGCACCAGGTCATAGCCGCGGTAAACAATCGCCATCCCGCCTTCGCCGACGAGTTCGTCGAGACGATAGCGATCGTTTAACGTCCGGGTTTGCACAGAATGGGTCCTCCCGACGAGCGATTTCAGGAACGGCTTTCGCAGCATTTCAACGATTGTCAGAACAGGCGTATTTACGCCCGCAAGCCGTCGTGTCAATCGTACTATTCCTTGTCACTGGATAATAGGAGCCTTGAACTGCGCGCCGGAGACGTCGGGCCAGCCGACTCCAGACTGTCGTGTTGCAGAGTTCAATTGACAGTGCGGCAGCGGCGCTTACAATTGAGATTTGCTCAGTGTGCGGATGAATTCGTCCGCATGTTCCCGCGCAGCGACGTTGAAAGAAATGGGGCTCAGAAGTGGCAGCGAAAGTGATTATTCCGGCGCAGCTTCGGCAGTACACGAACGAACAGACACAGGTGGACGTCGAAGGTCAGACGGTTGCGGATGTATTGAAGGGGCTGGATGAGCAGTTTCCTGGCATTCAGGAGCGTATCTGTGAACCAGACGGGCGGATTCGCCGGTTCGTCAATGTCTTCGTAAATGGGGAAGATGTCCGGGCGCTTGATGGTCCGAATACGCCTGTGAACGACGGAGACGAGGTCGGCATTATTCCGGCGGTGGCCGGTGGGAAGTGACGCCCCAAACGACCTTCAAGGGGATCCAATAACATCGGGGCGGACCTCAGTCCACCCCGTTCTGGTTCTGAAATCGCTGCCGAATACGCGTTAGTCGCCGGCAATCGATAGCAGGCACGAGACCTGATAGTCCATTTCGCGAACCTTCGCCTCGTCGAGACTTGCGCTCTCGCTGCAGGCCGGACATTCTTTGTCTCGACCGACGCGCAGAACGCGAAAGTTCGATTCGAGCGCATCAAAGGTGAGCAGTCTGCCGATCAACGGTTCTCCCTGACCGAGGATCAGCTTGATCGCCTCGGTCGCCTGCAGGATTCCAATCACTCCCGGGAGCACGCCCAGGACACCGGCGGCGTCTCAGGTAGGCGCCAGATCCGCGGGCGGCGGTTCGGGGAACAGACAACGATAGCATGGCCCTTCACCGGGCTGATAAACGGTCACTTGCCCCTCGAACCGGAATATGCTGCCATCTACGATCGGCTTGTTGAGCACGACACAGGCATCGTTGAGAAGATACCGCGTCGCGAAATTGTCTGCGCCGTTGACTACGATATCGTAGTCCCGGACCAGCTCGATGACGTTATCGGCGGTGAGCCGCTCCTGAATCCCGACGACTTCAACGTCCGGGTTCAGATCGCCGATGAACGTCCGGGCGGATTCGGTTTTTGGCTCCCCGACCCGGCTGGTGGAGTGAACGATCTGTCGCTGGAGGTTGCTGAGATCGACCTCGTCGGAGTCCACGATGCCGAGTTTGCCGACACCGGCCGCGGCCAGATACAGCGCAGCGGGTGACCCAAGTCCACCTGCACCGATCAGAAGCACACTCGCGTCGAGCAGTTTGCCCTGGCCGTCCTCACCGACTTCCGGAATCAGGAAATGCCGGCTGTAACGCTGCCGCTGGTCCGGCGTCCACTGGCGAGGGATGTCAAATGGGTAACCGGCATCCTTCCAGGAACCAAACCCGCCCGAGACCGACATCGCGTGCGTGTAGCCAAGCTGCTGCAGTGACTGTGCGGCGAAGATCGACCTGACGCCTCCGGCGCAGTACAGGTACACAGGCTGGTCTTTTTCGGGAACCTGTTCTTCCACCCGCATCTCAAGGAACCCGCGCGGAATGAACCTGGCTCCGGGCACGTGTCCCTGTTCCCACTCGTCCCGTTCACGCACGTCGATAATCACGGGTTTCGCGTCCGCCTGATCAAGCGCGGACTTCAGGTCGTGAACATCAACTTCCGGGATGTTCTGACGTACGGTCTCAAAGAGCTGGTCATACTGTCTTGGCATCGTAGGTGCTCCGCATCGAAGGTTGATCATTGTTCGGCTGGAAACTATAACACGCAAGGACGATCGCGAATTCCGCGAGTGGGCAGCGCCGGCCGGTCGACTGACTTCAGCGTTCGGTGACAACAGGACGAGCGGGAAGCGAGAGGCGTGTAATTCTGATGGAGACGACTCGGGTCAACACGACCACTGATCATGGATGTTTCGGGTGCGGTGACCGGAACCCGATTGGATTGAAGCTTGCATTTTATCGCACTGATGATGGAGTCTCGGCGGAGTTTACCCCGGCAGCCGAGCATGAAGGCTACATGCGAATGACCCACGGGGGTATCGTCACCACGCTGCTGGACGAGGCCATGAGCTGGGCCGTGATCGACTCCGGTCGACTTGCGGTAACGGCGCGGATGAGCCTCGATTTCCGCAAACCGGTTCCTTCCCGGGAGCCACTGCAGATCACCGCGTCCGTTACCCGTGATCGGGGTCGTGCGGTCGAAACCGCCGGAGAGGTGCGTTCCACCGATGGAGCGTTACTCGCCTCGGCGACCGGAATGTTCATACGGGTGTCCGAAGAGCAGCAACGTGCGTGGGAGCGCATCTATCTTCCCGGAGAGCCGGAGTAAGACGCTGGTTACTCGTCGACCGGTCGGCGGACCCATCGCTGACCCTGGCGGGAGTAAGTCCAGCCCTCATTTGGTGACTTCTCCCGCCAGAGGTCGAAGTATCCCGTGACATCCGCGTCAAGCGTGTCCGCGCCGCTCAGAATCAATGCTTCGGCGGTCCCGGGAAGGACCGGCGCTCCGAACTCGAGTTCTCCGTGATGGCTGATGACCGGATGAAGCAAATCGGCGAGCGGGATTTCCCCCTTGTATTCGATCCCGTCCGCGGTCCGTTCGATATGCATCGCTCCCCGGACGATGTGTCCAACCATGCGCTCGTCTTGCGTGGGCTGCCGGCTCTCCGGCGAATCGTAAGCATCCGCCTTGCCGATATC
>SKKR01000222.1 GCA_007123655.1 Thermomicrobiaceae bacterium | reverse complement strand
GTCCAGCATTAGCCGTACGGCGCTGGCGACATCCGTATCTGCCCCGCCGGTTAGTTCATCCATGATTGCCTCACCGATATCAATCAGGATGTCCTTGTGATCGCCGAGTTCTCCCTCACGTTCGCCAACGAATCGAAGATAGCGATACCGCTCGACCTCGTCATAGACGTTGTCCTCGTTGACCTCTCGGTTCTCCCCGTCGATCTCCACATGCACGGGACCAGTGACCGACACCATGTCGCTCACCGCTTCGGGCTGCACGGCAACGACGCCGTTGACCTCCGGCCAGGTGGTTTCCTCGTACATCTCCAGCATCATCTCAGCAGACGTCGGGAAGTCCGAGTACCAGGTGGCGTCGTGCAGCAGAAAGCCATCCTGCGGGGCGTACTTCTCGAATGGCCACGGTTGCGGCCGTTTCTCCGACCTGTTCTCGATGTAGTCCGTCGTCACTTCGTGCGAGTCCCACATTTCGTAGTCCACGAGTTGACCCTGATAAAACTCGAACACACCGAACGTTCCGGGAAATCCGCCGCTCGGCCGCAGTTCCGCGGGGTTCTTGAAGAGAAACAGGTAGCGGGCGACGTCATCGCCACCCGCCGACGAATAGAACTGATCGTAGCCGTGAGCGAGATTCCTCAGTTCTTCGGAGTGTTCCAGCGCTCGATCGACCGTGTCGAAACGTTCTCGAATGGTACCCGGCAAGTGATCGGGGTTGACCATCTCGCGGTAAGCGTTCGCCTGTTCGATGTGTTGGGTCAGTTCCGGAATGTCGTCGCGGTGTCGATCGATCGCCGTCAACCACGTATCCCCGGTTGCACCTGGATCGTAGGAGATTCCGTTGCGCTCGTACGCTTCCCACGCGTCCTGGACGATCCTCGACCCGATCACGCCAGCATCCGCCAGTTCAGTGCCCACCCGGAGCGAATGCCGGGCTGCTTCATATCGAGGGCCTATCGCCGGCAACCGGTACACCTGCTCTTCCGCAATTGGAAATCCGGTGAGGTAGCCCAGACGTTGAAGATGCGTGCGCAACGACTCGGATGTCGAGGCGAGAGACTCGACGGTGTCGGATGAGAGATCGAGCGAGCCCGGATTATCAGTCACGGCCGACAGTTCCCGAACCTCGGCGCGTATCATCGCCGCCGAGTACCCGGCAAGCCCAAACCAGGCGAGCAGCACCACTCCCAGCACGACAAGGTAGGTCACCCCGACAGCGCGAGCGGGGCGACGCCGATACCAGTTCCGATATCGCGCCGGAACGTCTGCGATGCGTTTGGATAGTCCGGTGATGGTCTGGCCCAATCCGTATGTCTACTTAGCGGGTTAAGCGAGCCGATCGACCGCCGCACGAGCCGGAGCGTCCCTGCGACTCAATCCCGTATCTTATCGACAAGGACCCGATCCGAACAATTCAAACGACGGGCGCTTCACGTTCCCGAACATGGAACCCAGCGGGCCGTTTTCGGGTCACCGCCAAGCGGACGCGCCCGGCGTTCGTCATTCAGCTTGAGGAGATGAGCCAGAATCGTTGCCTCCGCCGGGAAACTGTATTCGGGCAGCAGATCAGGATAGAGCACAGGGAGAATGTCCGCGATCCGGGTCCCATCTGTCGTCAGGAGTTCGAATATCTGCGCCTCTCGCCCGAGCCTTCGCTCCAGGTAATGATCGAACAACTCCGGCGGGTCATTGATCACCGGTCCGTGGCCAGGCAGTAAGACTGACGGGCCGATCGCCTTCGCCCGGCGCAGGGAATCGATATACGCGGTCATGCTCCCCGCCGGGGGAAAGACGCCGATCGTTCCATTTCCGGAGACCAGGTCTCCGGCGAGCATCACGCCAGACTCACGGTGAAACAGGGCGACGTGGCCCGGGGCGTGTCCGGGGGTCATGATGAGATCGTACTGGTGATCCTCGACCACAAGCGGAACAGCCTCATCGATCCGGTTATCGATGTCGTCCCAGGATATGTGGTCGCCCATGATTGGAGCATTGTCCGGATGAAGCATTACCGGCACCCCGAGCACGCGGCGCAGTGCTGGAACGCCGATGGCGTGGTCCGGGTGTGCGTGGGTCAGAAAGATTGCATGCACCGCTGGATCTCCGCGGGCTGCGAGCGCCGCTGGAATGAGATCAGTTGCCGGTTCACTGCCTGGATCCACGATGACCACGTCATTACGACCCAGGATGTAGCAGTTCGTCGGCTGGTCGCGCATAAACCCCGTGTTTGGTACTTCAATCCGCTGGATTGGCACGGGCGGATTGTCCCAGTCCCACATTCTGTCCCCATTTCCGAGCAGACGATCTCAATCAGCCGCGCCAGTCTCTTGATCGGGTGGCTTGACCATTGAATCGTATACAAGCTCGGCGATGTCTTTGACCTCGAACACATCGTCGGCGCCAACACCATTGATGCCATCTTCGAACATCGTCATGCAGAAGGGACAGGCCGCGGCGAGGGTCTGCGCACCGGTATCGATCGCTTCCTGCGCTCGTGTCTGATTGATCCGGGCTCCGCGCGTCTCTTCCATGAACATCCGGCCGCCGCCGCCGCCGCAGCAGAGTGCCGTGTTTCGATTGCGCGGCATCTCGACCATTCCAGTTCCTGGCAGTGACTGAACCACCGAACGAGGAGCATCGTATTCCTTGTTGTAGCGACCCAGGTAACAGGGATCGTGATAGGTAACCGTTCCCTTCATCATTTCCGAGTTCGGGTCGAGCCTGATCTTGCCCGATCCGATCAACTCGTTGATGAGCTGGCTGTGGTGCACGACTTCATAGTTCCCGCCGATTTCCGGGAACTCATTGGCGATCGCGTTGAAGCAGTGGGGGCACGCGGTGACGATCTTCTTGAAGGAATACTGGTTGAGTGTTTCCACGGTCTGCTCCGCCATGATCTGCGCCAGGTACTCGTTACCGATGCGCTTGGCCGGATCGCCCGTGCAGGTCTCTTCCTTGCCGAGGATCGCGAAGTTGACTCCGGCAGCCTGGAGAATTCGTGCCAGCGCGAGCGTCGTTCGCTGATTGCGGGAATCGAACGACCCCAGGCAACCGACGAAGAACAGGACCTCAACGTCAGTACCGGAGGCAGCCTGTTCGGCCATCTCCGGAACCGGCTGTTCCAGCCGCTTCGTCCAGTCAGCACGCTGGCTCGGTGGGAACTGATACGGACTCGACATCCGCTCCAGGTTGTTGAAGACGTTCGTGACTTCCGCAGGAAATTCCCCTTGCTCAAGAACCAGATTCCGCCGCATGCCAACGATAAGCGGCACATGCTCGATGTACACCGGGCAGTGCTCCATACATGCGCCACAGGTGGTGCAATCCCAGAGTTCCGGCTGGGAGATGACCCCACCGATCAGTTCACGCTCCGGTCCGGACCCGTGCCGGAACCGCGCGAAGTTATCGGCCTGACCGAGCTCGCCAGAGAAGACCCCTCCCTTGTCCGCCATGTAACCGGAAACTTGCAGCACCAGGTCGCGCGGGCGGAGCGGCTTGTTGGTCACGAACGTCGGGCAGAACTCCAGACACCGGCCGCAGTGCATGCAGGCGTCGGTGTTCATCAGCTGAGCCCAGGTGAAATCCTCCAGCCTGGCAACCCCGAGTGTTTCGGCCTCCTCGATATCCTCGATTCGTTCGAGCTTTCCGAGCGGCCGGGTGCGACGCAAGAGAACGTTCGCAAAACTGGTGAACGGATGGATCATCTTGCTGTACGCAAAGTACCCCAGGAAAATCTTTGTCGTCAGCATGTGACTCCACCAGTTCGCGGTGTGCAGCCCGCGGTTGAGACCTTCGGGGAGTTCCTGGAACAGAATCGCAAGCGGATAGGAGACGAACGACCACGCCGCCCACTCGTCCATTTCAACAGCGAGCCGGAATCCCTGCACGAGGTAACCCTGTACGGCGAGAACGAGCAGTAACGCCAGCAGGATAATGTCGTCAGGAGCGGTCTTGATGTGGTCCGGCTGCATCGCATAGCGCCGGTAGAACGCCATCAACACGCCGACAATCAGCATGATTCCGGCGGCGTTCATGACCAGCTTGTATCCGAGGTAGAAGTTGCCCTGATAGAAGCTGTAACCGAGTAGTGGCACGGTTATGTCATGTTCAATCAGGACGATGATCGTCCCGATGAACAGCAGCACGAAGCCCCAGAAGATAAGGAAGTGCATGATGCCGCCATACAGGCTGCTCTTCCGGACGATTCGCCCGTGGGCCACGGTATCTCGTAGCGCCCCGATGATCCGATTGGACATCTGATCGAACCGGTTCTCCGGCTGTCCCTTGCGCCACATCCACACCCGTCTCGCAACGCCGAACGCCAGCAGAACGAACGGGATGGCCAGAAACAGGTAGACCCCGATCTGACCATCCAGCCCAACATTCCACATAATCTCGCGCGTTGGCGTCATGCCGAGTGCCGTCCGTTCGTTTCGCCGGCTTCGTCAGGTCGCGATCTCCAGAGTCCGCGCATCGCCAGGGAGAACGCCGACGCAACGGTAACGAGCGTGATGCCGAGCAACAGCACCGCTATCAGGACGCCGATTAGCATCAGTCCGGTGTCAGCTTCTGCGCCGCCAACGATCAGGCCGCCGAACGCGACGACAAGAGCTATGAGCATTGGACCAACGATGATCAACGTCAGGATGGCAACAATCGCCTTCCCCCAGGACGAAATCAGGTAGGTAATCCGGGGGCGAACAGGATCCGACCAGCCAATGAGTGCTCCCGCGGCGATCGAGCCGATCGATATGACCGTTGCGCCGACGATGCGGGTCCAGCCCCAATCCTGAACTTCGCCGACCGCGATAATCAGAACACCGAGCGCAACGAACGCCAGGCACCCGGGAAGCGATACCTTCCGATTCGCGGTCGCGCGACCCCAGATTGTAGCGAGTGATGCCATCAGACGCCCGCGCCCTCACCGATATCCCATGTCGCGCCAGACCCTATCGCTCGGAGCGAACCCGTTCGGTCAGCTTTGGCAGGATCGTTAGTGCGTCGCCTACCACCCCGAGATCCGCAAGCTCGAAGATCGGAGCCTCGGGGTCACTGTTGATCGCGATCACATGCTGACTGTTACCCATCCCGGCGATGTGCTGGATTGCACCCGAGATCCCGGCTGCCACGTACACGCTTGGTTTCACTGTCTTCCCGGTTTGTCCGACCTGATAACTGTACGGGACCCAGCCGGCATCAACGATCGCCCGGCTCGCACCGACCGCCGCGTTGAGTTCCTTCGCCAGATCCTCCACGAGCCGGAAGTTTTCCGGCTGCCCTAGCCCACGTCCACCGGAGACGATCACCGAGGCATCCTCCAGATTGATCCCTTCGGAGGTCTCCTGAACCGTCTCGACCACCTGGACCCGGTACCCATTGGAGGCAGAGACAGCCGGGACCTCACGCACTTCCGCCGACCCACCGGACGCTTCGGCGGTGTAGGCTTTCCGACGAACCTGAACCAGGTGCGGGGGTCCGCTGGCCAGTGTGACACGGGATTCAAAATCCGCCCCATAGCCGACGGAGGCAACAAGCTGGTCGCCGTCATACTCCACCGCGGAGGCGTTCGCAATCACGCCGACCCGCAGGGTTCCGGCCAGGCGAGCCATCACGTCTCGCGCCGGGAACGTGCTCGGGAACAGGATAAGGTCCGGTTGCTCGGAGCTGATCAGCTCCACCAGCGTTGCCACGTGCGGTTCAACAACGTAATCCGCGAACACCTGGTCCTCACAGAGATGGACGACACTGGCTCCATTATCGCCAAGCACGCTCGTCGAACCTGAACCGTTCGGACTGAAGACTACGGCCTCAGCGGTACCCATTGCACTCGCCGGAGTCAACAGCTCCAGCGAAAGCGGATGCACCCCGTCAGCGCCGATTTCGGTCCAGATCCAGACGCGTCTCTCCGGCATTAGATCACCCCCTAGATCGCCTGAGCATGCTTAAGATAGGCAACGATTTCGTCGACGCTGTCTCCGGTGCCGTCGTCCTCGACCACCCGGGTCTGCTTCTCGATCTGGACCTTCGACAGGTCCAGAACCTTTTCGCGCGCGCCGGCTTCCCCCGCGGAGCCAGCGTCAATACCGACCGCGCCGAGATCCCGGGTGTCGATCGGTTTCTTCTTCGCCTGCATCATTCCTTTGAACGACGGATAGCGTGGCTCGGCGACGCTCGCGGTGACGGTAATGAGCACCGGCAACGCTGCTCGCACCGTCTGATAGCCGTTTTCGTAGTCGCGCTGAGCGGTTACCGTCTGGCCGTCAACTTCGATAGATCTGACAAAGGTCAGCTGGGGCATGTCGAGCATCGCGGCCATCGCGCCCGGAACCATCCCGGTGTAAGCATCGGTGCTTTCAGTGGCGGTAACCACGATATCCGGTGCTTCGCTGGCGATCACGCTGGAAAGCACCTCCGCGGTCGTGAGCGCGTCCGAGCCTTCAAGCGATTGATCCGTGATCAGAATCGCGCGCTCGACGCCCATCGCCATAGCCCGTCGTATCCCGGCGTCCGCCGATTCCGGACCCATGGAAACCGCCACGACCTCGCCACCATGTTTTTCGGCCAGTTGCAGCGCCGCTTCGATTCCGAACTCGTCACCGGGATCGAGGATCGACTGTGACGGGTCACGGACGACGCGTTTCTTGTCCGGATCAACCACGAGAGCGAGGTTGGGATCCGGGATGAACTTTGCGCAGACAACGATTTTCATCTCCCGGTCGGTCCTTTCAGGCCAATGTAACGATTCGATACGAGATTTCCGTTCACCAGGCTGACGCTCCGGTGATCGCACTTCGGTGTAAACGTGCTGGTGCGTGGCAGATGTCTCGTGATCTGACGCCGGTATCATAAGCACCATGCGTAAGCGCTGCAATGACTGTCACAACAATGTAACGAAAGCGCCGTCTGTATCACGATATTGACGCCGGTACCGGCGCGGGATAGCATGATGACGTTCGCGGAATTGTGCGACAAGCGCGCCCTCTGCCACCGCTGCCGGAGGACATTCAGGACCTGCTACGACCGAGGGCAATGACAGAGACCCAAACGAAACGTCGCTGGACAATTCGACGCACCGGCGAGCAAAGGAGTATCTATGGACCTGCGTTACACCGAGCAGGATCAAGCATTTCGACAGCAAGTCCGCGCCTGGCTCGAAGAACATGTCCCGCGAAGAAAGCTCGAATCACTGGACGAGAAGAAGGCGTGGCACCGAAAGCTCTACGAGGCGGGCTACCTCGGCATGGGATGGCCTTCTGAGTACGGCGGGCGAGACGCCCGTCCGATGGAGCAGGCCATCGTCGGCGAGGAGATGGTCCGCGCCAAGGCTCCGGCTCCGGTGAACGGGCTCGGGATCAGCATTGTCGGACCAACGCTGATCCACCACGGGACGGAAGAGCAGAAACAGCGACACATTCAGAAAATCCTGACCGCCGAAGAGATCTGGTGTCAACTCTACTCCGAGCCCAACGCCGGCTCAGACCTGGCAAGTTTGCAGTGCCGGGCAGATGTCGACGGTGACGAGTTCGTGATCAACGGCCAGAAGGTCTGGACGTCAGGTGCGCACAACTCGGACTGGGGGTTGATGCTCGCCAGGACCGACCGCAGCGCGCCGAAGCACCAGGGTATTTCCTGCATTCTCGTCGACATGTCATCGCCCGGCGTCGAGGTGCGGCCGCTGACCCAGCTCAGTGGATCATCCGAGTTCAGCGAGGTGTTCTTCACCAACGTCAGAGTTCCGGCCGACAACCTGGTCGGCGAGATGAATGCCGGCTGGCGAATCGCCCAGACCACGCTCAGCTATGAGCGTGGAGGAAACACCCTGAGCCGTTACACGCGGATGCAGGAGTCCTATAACCGGCTCCTGGAAGTCGTCCGGACCGTCAAGCGAAACGGCACCGCACTCATCGATGACCCGCACATCCGATGGCGGCTCGGCAAAGTGTTCGCGGACATGGAAGTCCTGCGTTACGCCTCGCTGCGCATCCTGAGTCGCCTGGAGCGAGGCGAGCGGCCGGGACCCGAAGCCTCGATCGCCAAGCTGCACTATTCCGAACTGGACAAGGCGATTCAGGAAGTCTTTCTCGACATCCTGGGTCCCTATGGACAGCAGATCGCCGGGCTGCCCGATGAGATCGCGCTGGAACAGGATACCGAGGAGTTCGAGCCCGGAAGCTGGGCATATTCGTTTGCCTGGTCACGAGCCGGAACGATCTACGCCGGGTCTTCCGAGATTCAGAAGAACATCCTCGGCGAGCGCGTCCTCGGGCTCCCGAAGGAGGTCAGGGCGGATCGCGTTCAGGCCGCCGCGCAGAAGGCCGAGTCGGGCGGAAACGGAGAGAATTAGCGATGCAGTTCGATTTCAACGAAGACCAGGTGATGTTGCGAAACCTGGTCCGTGAGTTCCTGACCGATCAGTGCCCGACCAGCCACGTCCGCGAGATGTTAACCAGCGACTCCGGGTTCGACCGCGATGTCTACCGGCAGTTCGTGCAACTCGGGATCCTGCCGTTTCCAGAGCGGTATGGTGGCGGTGATCTCGGGATGGTCGAGCAGGCAATTATTCTGGAAGAAATGGGCCGAGTCCCATATCCCGGGCCCTACTTCCCAACCGTCATTCTGGCGGGTTCCGCGTTGCAGTCCAGCGGCGATGAAAACGCCATGGCCCGATTCCTCCCCGATGTCTGTAACGGTGATCTCGTCCTGACGCTGGCGTTCATGGAAGACGATACCGGCTGGAGCCCGAATTCGATCAATGCAGAAGTAACGAAAGACGGAGACACCGTTACTCTCAACGGACGAAAACGCTTCGTCCCGTTCGCTGCATCGGCTGATGTCATTCTGGTGGTCGCGAGGGAGCCCGGAAGCACCGGGAAGAACGGCGTATCCCTCATCGCCGTCCCGAAGGACTCGCCGGGCGTCTCGTTCGGGCAGGAGAAGATGTTCGACGTAACCCAGCGGACATCCACGCTGACGTTCGACAACGTGTCTCTGCCTGCGGAGAACATTGTCGGCACGGCCGGGGAAGCCGGGCGCGCGCTCGAGTCAACCGCGGAACGTGCCGCGGTCGGTGCTGCCGCCGAGATGCTCGGCGCGTCTCGCCGGTCACTGGAGATGGCGACCGAATACGCCAAGGAGCGTAAACAGTTCGGTCAATACATCGGTCAGTTTCAGGCGGTCAAGCACATGCTGGCGGAGATGCTCGAGAAAGTCGAAAACGGCCACTCCGCGGTTTACTACGCTGCATGGGCGCAGGATGACAACGCGCCGGACCGCGCGCTCGCCGCGTCAGTCGCCAAGTCGACAATGAACCAGGCGTCACGCAAGGTCTGCGGCGACGCCGTTCAGGTCATGGGCGGTATCGGGTTTACCTGGGAACACGATCTTCACTTCTACTTCAAACGCTCCAAACACTTGGAAGTCCACTACGGCGACGTGGACCACCACTACGCTCGAGTGCTGGACGAAGTCCTGGCCGGTAGAACTGCGGGCGCGGAGGTCTGACAGTTCGGTCGTAGCACGCGGAGAGGCGCGAAAATGAGCGGGAACGTAACCGTCACAAGCGTCGAGGCACTCAAGGAACTCGTGGAACGGGAAATCGGTGTCAGCGACTGGCTGGAGATCACGCAGGAGCGGGTTGACCTGTTCGCCGACGCGACGGGAGACCACCAGTACATCCACGTGGACCCGGAGCGAGCCGCACAGACATTCTTCGGCGGCACGATTGCGCACGGGTATCTGACGCTCTCGCTTCTGCCGGAACTGAACAAGTCACGAACCGGCGTTCAGATCGATCTCGGTGGCAGGATGTCGGTGAACTACGGTGTGAACAAGGTCCGCTTTCCGGCACCCGTTCGGGTCGGCAAACGGATCCGGGCCCGATCGAAGCTCATGGACGTGCAGGAGATCGGTGATGAAGCTGTCCAGATGACGTATCAGCAGACCATCGAGATCGAGGGTGAGGACAAGCCCGCCTGTGTCGCGGAGACAATCGGCAGGGTCTATTTCTAGCATGAAACCTAGGCCCTGACCGGACGATCGAGTCAGGCCGGCGAATCTCCCTGGGGAGGAGACCTGATGACCGCACCGCACACTTCGTCCGAGCACGTGCAGCGTTTTGGTATCGAGCACGACTCGACCGAGGCGATGCGCGCGTTGTTCCACCCGAAGCGTATTGCGATTATCGGTGCAACTCCTCGCCGCGGGTTCGCCAATAACATTCACCAGGGGATACTTCGACAGGGGTTCGAGGGAGAGATTTTCGGCGTTACCCCGCGTCACGAGGAAGTGCTCGGCGCTCCATGCTATCCGCGAGTCGATGAGATCCCCGGCGGCGTCGACAAGGCGATCGTCGTTGTCCCGAGTCACGTTGTTCCGGAGGTGCTCGAGCAGTGCCCGGCCGCGGGAGTCAAGGCGGTCAACATCATCACCAGCGGCTTTGGCGAGCAATCAGACGACGACGCGATTCAACGGCAGGAATACATCCGCGAGTTCGCCCGGAGAACCGGCGTCCGGGTCGTCGGACCAAACTGCCTCGGTCTGGTCAGCACACCGGCAAGGATGATCGCGAAGTCCGGGCCTTACTCGACGGTGCTCGAGGGACCAGTCGGGCTTGTGTTCCAGTCCGGACTGCTGACCTACGGCATGATCCTTCCTCCTCAGGAGCGGGGAATCGGCTACTCCTATGTGGTTACGACCGGCAATGAAGCCGACCTGGAAGCGGCTGACTTCATCAAATACTTCGTGGAGGACGATGCAACGAGGATCATCGCCTGCTTCATCGAACAATTCCGGAATCCGGACAAACTTCGGCACGTTGCTCGGCTCGCGCTCGAAAAAGGGAAACCGCTGATCGTGTTGAAGATTGGCCGGTCAGAGGGAGGCCAGCGCGCCGCGCGAGCGCACACCGGATCGCTGGTCGGTTCTGACGAGATCGCCGACGCTACCATGCGCCAGCTCGGGATCGTTCGTGTACGGACGCTGGACGAGATGATCGAGACGATTGCCGCGTTCCACTCAAAACGGCTTCCACGGGGCGACGGCGTCGGGACCATTTTCATTTCCGGAGGAGCGGGTGGGCTGGTCTCGGATCTGAGTCAGGACATCGGGATCCATCTGCCGGAACTCGCGCCGGAGACCGTCGAGAAGTTGAAGCCCGTGATCCCGGAGTACGGGACGATTGGCAACCCGCTGGACACTACGGGGCAGGCCGCGACGCAGCCCGAGATCACGGAAGGGTCGCTGGTATCGATGGCCGAAGATCCCAACGTGGACGTTGTCATCTACGGTCAGGCCTACCCGACGATGATCGACAACGACACCCCGGTCGGTCAGGTGCTGAAATCGATGCCCGAGCGGTATCCGGACAAAGTGTTTCTCGTCATGTCGCTTGTATCTGGAAAACTGCACGACGGGTTTCGCTGGGGTGAACCTCCCGGTGATCCGGTCAACACCTGGGACGGGACGCCGTTCCTTCAAGGAGCCGACGACAGCCTTCAAGCGGTCAAGTCGATGATCGACTACGCGGCATTTCGGCGCGACTGGCTGCGCGGGCACCGACCGTCGGTCAGAAAGAGCGCGCTCGCAGATGAAGCGCGCGACCTTGTTCTTGCCGCGGAAGGTCATCCGCTCACGGAACGTGCCGCCAAGGATCTGCTCAAGCTCTACGACATTCCGACGACACGTGAATCGCTGGCGGTATCCGCCGACCGGGCGGCAGCTGAAGCGACACGGCTCGGCTTCCCGGTCGTCCTCAAGATCGAATCGCCGGATATATTGCACAAGACCGACGCTGGCGGGCTCGAACTCAATCTCGGCACGGAGGCGGAGGTCCGGTCTGCCTACGACCAGATCATTAAGCGTGTGACTCAGTACGATCCCAATGCACGAATCAACGGGGTCCTGGTCCAGGAGATGGCGCCAGCGGGACGTGAGATCATTCTGGGCATGTCACAGGATCCGGATTTCGGTCCAGCGATCGCGGTCGG
>SKKR01000016.1 GCA_007123655.1 Thermomicrobiaceae bacterium | reverse complement strand
GATGCTCATGATTCCCGCTTCACCCTGGGCCACGAAGTCGTACCCCGCGCGGCCGGCGTACGGTCCGTCCTGGCCGTATCCGGTGATGGAACACCAGATCAGTCCCGGGTTGATTGCACTGAGGTCGTTATACCCCAGTCCCATTCGATCCAGCGATCCGACTTTGAAGTTCTCCACGACGATGTCGCTCGTCGCCGCGAGATCCCTGAGTACTGCCGTGCCGTGGTCTGACTTGAGATCGAGCGTGACGCTGCGCTTGTTTCGGTTGACACACAGGTAATAGGCGCTCTCGCCACCGGCCCATGGGGGCCCCCACTGCCGGGTATCGTCCCCGGAGCCGGGTTGTTCGATCTTGATCACGTCTGCGCCGAGATCGCCGAGCAGCATCGTGCAATACGGCCCCGCGAGCACGCGGGAGAGGTCGAGTACGCGAACGCCGTTGAGTGGCTGATTCATTCCCCAGATTCTTCCTGCTCGAGCTCCTGTTCTCATTATCAGTGGCGGCCGCGTGGACCGCGCGGTACTAGGCTAGCACAGCACCGGTCACGCTCGAATCGACGACGTGTGTCGGCCTCCTGTCCGAGCCAGAACGTGTGACGGATCGTCACCGTCTGGCTAGCTCCGTCTGAGAGGCGCTGAGAGCGCCTCAGAGAGCCGTTTGCGTACGTACATGACTCCCGGTGCCCTTCCGGCACTTTCGATTCACTGACGGGCTGTGACGCGTTTTAGCGCTGTCTCGATTGCCGGGACGGGAGCGGACCGGGTTGGTAACAGGCGTCGCGACAAATGGGTCGGAGTACGCTAGGCTGACGCAGAATGGCCTGCCCGGAAACTGTTAGTGGAACGGACGCGAGTTATGTCGGTAAACCTGGAAGACCTCCGCCGGGAGTTTCCGATTACGGAAGACTGGGCCTATCTGAACCACGCAACGCATGGCCCGTTTCCGCGCGGAACCGCGGAGTCGATCAGCAAGCTGGCGCATGCCTGGCAGAACCCCGCGAATCTCGACCACAGTGAGAACGACCGGACGACGGACGCCGTCCGGCGGATGATCGCCGGGCTGGTGAACGGGGACCCGGACAGGGTGGCGTTTACATGCAGCCTTGCGGAGTCGATGGCGTTGGCGGCGACCGGGATCGACTGGGCAGACGGGGACAACTGCGTGATCCCGGAGGGCGAGTTTCCGTCCGTTGTCTATCCATTTCTCAATCTGGAGCATCGGGGCGTGGCCGTCCGGTTCGCCCCAAAGGGGGATGACGGACACACGAGCATCGACCGGATGCGGGAGACCGCCGATGCCAGGACTCGTGCTGTCGTTTTGAGCCACGTGGAGTTTCGGGACGGGTACCGGAACGATCTTTCGGCGCTTGCCGCGCTTTGCCGGGAGATGGACGCGCTCCTGATCGTCGATGTCACTCAGGCCCTGGGCCCGTGCAGAGTCGATGTTGAGTCCACCGGGGTGGACGTGATCGCGGCGCACAGCTACAAGTGGCTGATGGCCAGCTACGGCGTGGGGGTCACGCATTTCTCGGAAAGGGCAATGGAGCGGATTCGTCCAACGTACGCCGGCCGCCTCTCGGTCGATCGTGATTTCGAGGACCACGGCTACGAGTTGCGATGGCGAAAAGGGGCGGACCGGTATCAGACCGGCGGCCTGAACTGGATTACGCTGACCGGTCTGAAGGCGTCACTCGAGCTTATAACAGCGCTCGACATAACGGCTATCGTGCAGCATGGACTCGACCTTACTGAACAGGTAATGGAAGGGGCGGCAGCGAAGGGGTACTCGGTTGTGTCCAGCCGCGAGGCTTCGCACCGCTCGTCGATCGTGGCGTTCACCAGCGGTTCCCCTGAGCGAGACGAGGAGATCGTGGCGGATCTGGAGCGACAGAAGGTCTCGGTCGCGCTCCGTGGGAGGGGCGTTCGTGTGTCCCCGTATTTCTACAATTCTCCAGACGAGGTTGGGGCACTGATCGATGCGTTGCCGGCGCTGAACGGGTGCTGAGCGGCCGCCCTCCGGCAGCGTGTTGAATCAACGAGCTTCCTGCGGTACGATCAATATACCCGATAGGGGTATAGCGTTTGTTGACGCGGATCGTGTAATGAAGGGATCCAATCGATGGTAGAGCGAACCTATTCCGTGCCGGACGTGAGTTGCGAACACTGCGTCAGTTCGATTACGAACGAGCTGACAAGGATCAACGGGGTTGAAAAGGTTGATGTTGACCTCGAGCGCAAACTCGTCACGGTCGCCTCGAGCGACGAAGTCCCGGAACAGAAGATCCGCGAGGGGATCGACGAAGCCGGGTTCGATATCGCAGAGTAGTCGCGAGTTCGGTGTTGAGGGTCGAGTTGTCGCACCGCACCGGCGGCTATCTCCGCAGCACGGGACATTAGCCATGCGAGCGCCCGGGCCGGGCGTAGGCGACATCTCAGACGGCTCGTCGGCAGATCACGACCCAGGTAACTGGGCACCGGATCTGCCGACGTTGGTTAATCATTCATGTCCCGACCCCCGCCGCAAGAGGCCGCCGAGCACCGCCCCGAGAAACAGAATGCCGACCACGACCCAGGACGAGATCTTGCCCGCGGAGGAGACCGTCTGATTGACGACCGGGGCAGAGGACATAACGTCCTGCGGATGATCGACGAGAGGAAGGGCAGTTGCCGTTCCCTCGATCCGTCTCTTGATCGCGGCGTTGATCTCCCCGCCCAGGACGATCACGATGCTGCCCAGGTAGAGGAAGAGCAGGAGTACAAGGATTCCGCCGAGAACGCCGTAGGCACTTCCAGGATCCGAGATCGAGACGTAGATGCTGAACCCGTAGGAGGCGATCAGCCAGAGCAGCGTCGCGATCACGGCGCCGGGGATCAACATCTCGCGGGTCACGCGCTGTGCCGGACCGATCCAGTAGAGGATCCCCAGCGCGAGCATGAACAGGCCCAGGAGCAGTGGCCAGCGCATGATTTCCCATGCGACAGTGAAAGCAGTGCCGAACCCGAACAGACTGGCCAATTCACTGCCAATCTCCTGGCCGAACATCAACAGGACGAACGAGGTGATCATCAGCAGGCTGAGCCCGATCGTCAGCCCGAGCGCGACTGCTCGCTGCTGCACGAACCCTCGCTTGTCTTCCAGGCCGTGGGCTTTGTTTATTGCTTTGACGATCGCCGCCACCGCGTTCGACCCGGACCAGAGCGCGATGACCAGGCCGATCGATAGCACGCCAAAACCACTCTGTTCATCTATCGTGTCGAAGACAATTTCGAGCG
>SKKR01000388.1 GCA_007123655.1 Thermomicrobiaceae bacterium | reverse complement strand
CATTCATCCAGGTTATTTCCCGGCAGCCGGTTATCGCCCGCTGGATCTGCCTGCTCGCGGTGCCGCTCACCGGCGTTGCGCTGCTGTTTACGTATTCGAGAGGCGCCTGGCTCGGCGCCGCGGCGGGACTGGGAATCGCCGCCGTACTTCGCTACCGCTGGTTGATTCCGGTTGGGGCGGCGGGTATCGCGACCCTGCTTGCATTCGGTTTCGGAGCGGGATTCGTCGAACGGTTATGGCTCGGGTTTACGCTGCAGGATCCAGCGACCAGGTTGCGGCTCTCGGAGTACCAGAACGCGATCGAGATCATCCGCCAGTACCCCTTCTTCGGCGTCGGATTCGGGGATGCTCCGAGTATCGAACTGCAGACTGGGGTGTCCAGTATCTACCTGACGATCGGACAGCAAACCGGGTTCCTCGGGCTGGCTGCCTTTGCCGGAGCCGTAGGTGCGGTGCTGGTGGTCGGGATCGCCTGGTGGAGACAGGGTCCCCGGTCAGCATCGGGCGATCTCATGTTGACGCTGCTGTCGGCGCTCGGTGCGGCACTCGTGATCGGTGTCTTCGACCACTATTTCTTTAACATCCAGTTCCCTCACATGGCCGCTCTGTTCTGGATCCTTGCCGGGCTGGTCCTGGCGCTCGCGAGGCCCATCAATTCGCTGACGGCCGGAGGCGGCTAGTCATCGCGGGTGTTCCTGAAGATCGGGTTCCCGGCGCGGGAGCCGTTGTTGGGTACACTCAGGAAGCGTTCGCGGCCGCGGTTGTGTTGGACGCGCAGACAGGAGCACAGATACCGATGTTTCGAATCCTGGCCCATCTGGGCATCAATGTGCTGACCGTACTGATCATCTACGAACTTCTCCCGGACGAGATCTACTACGACACCACCCAGACGTTGCTGATTTTCGCGCTCGTGCTGGGTCTCTTCAACGCTGTCGTGCTTCCGGTACTTCAGATCGTTGCGCTTCCACTTACGTGCCTGACCCTCGGTCTGTTCTCGTTCGTGCTGTCGGCTGCGGTCTTCTACGTATCCGGTTTACTGGTTCCCGGTATCGAAATCACGATTCTCGGTGCTCTCATTGGCGGAGTGCTCCTTTCGCTTCTTGGGGGTGTGCTCGACGCGATCGTTCGGCGAAGATGACAAACGCGGTGAATCTCAGACAGCGAATTGCGAGACGCGCCGAAGAGCATGCCCTGGATCCACCGGTCAGCATGCTGGTTACCGGTGACACCCACCTGAGCCCGCGACGCGACTGGCTACCAGAACCTTTGATCGCGGCCGCGAGCGAGGTGGACGTTATCATCCACACCGGGGACTTCTGCACGGAAAATGCACTGCAGATGTTCCGGGACCTTGGCCCGCTTCTCGCGGTACGAGGCAACAATGAGGACGGATCGATCCACGCTTCGCTTCCTGACCTGATTTCAATCCAGGTCGGGCGGAATCGAATCCTGGTAACGCACGGTCACCGGGAGTTAGGACCATCCGCGAACAAGGCGGTCCAGCACGCCTATTCCGGCACTTCGGGCATTGTCATCTTTGGACACAGTCACAGGCCGCTCTGGGAGGAGGTGAATCAAACCTGGTTTCTCAATCCCGGCTCGCCCACCATGAGACGCCGCGAGCCACGGTGTTCGTTCGCGCGACTCGAGGTTCGTCGAGACGATTCGTTTGATGCATTGTTTACGCTATTTGATGTGTAGAAACTGCCGGTTCACTGCGAACCGGATCCCGAGTAGTTACAGGTATGACGGAGATTTACATGATGGAAGCTCAGAAACTCAGAATTCCGGGTCCGACCCCTGTGCCCCCTCAGGTGATGGAGGCGATGCAGCGACCGATGATCCCCCATCGCGGGGACGAGTTCAGACGTCTCCACCTGGGCATGATTGAAAAGCTGCGAGAGATCCTGCGAACGAGTGGGGACGTCTTCGTCATTCCGGGAAGCGGATCGCTTGGCTGGGAGGCGGCGATTGTCAACACGCTTTCCCATGGCGATGAGGTCGTCGCGTTTGTCACCGGTGACTTCGGTGTCCGGTTCGCCACCGTGGCAGAGCGCTTCGGTCTCACTGTGCAACGAGTGGACGTGGAACCGGGTCACGCCGCGCGTCCGGAACTGGTCCGGGACGCGTTGACGCGATACCCGAACGCACGGGCGGTTCTGTACACCCACAACGAGACCTCGACCGGGGTGACGAACCCGCTTTCTGAAATCGCGCCGATTGTTCGGGATCACGGCGGCTTGCTCTTCGTCGATGCCGTGAGCTCCGCTGGTGCGATTCCCATCGCAACGAATGAGTGGGGTATCGACGTCCTCCTGACTGGGTCGCAAAAGGGCTGGATGTGCCCACCGGGACTGGCGATGATCGCAGTGAGCCAACGCGCGCTGCGCGAAGGAACGCGCGCGGGATTCCCGCGTGCATTTCTGGACTTTACGGACTGGAAGACGAGTACGGCAAAGGGCGACACACCGGCTACCGCTCCGCTGACGCACTTCTTCGCGCTGGATGCGGCCTGTGATCTGATTCTGGACGAAGGAATGGACGCCCGCGCCAAGCGCCATGCTCAGGCTGCGGCCGAGACTCGCGCATCCCTTGAAGCCGGAGGGTTTTCGTTGCTGGCAGACTCGGACGTGGCGTCCGACACAGTCACCGCCGCCAGACCACCGGGGGATATGAGCGCGAACGAGTTGGTCCGGACCGTCCGCGAGCGGTATGATATTGAGGTTGCGGCCGGGCAGGGACCGCTCAGTGACTCGATCATTCGGATCGGACATATGGGCTGGTTCAGTCGAGATGACATTGCCCGGACAGCGGCCGCTGTTGTCGCCTGTGCAGCAGTGTTTGCGGAGTAATCGCAAGGCGGGTGGAGCCTTGCGCCCCTAATGGGGCCGTACTATAATTGTGGCGAACGTAAAGAGTCAGGCCGTTCCCTCAGCAGTACCGATCGGCTGATGCCGTTCGGTGCAGCATGTTGACGACGCAAGGATGGTTTATGTCTGGAATCGATGAACAGATGAGCGGAGATGCGGTAGCGCAGGAAGATGGCGCTTCGCTCATGGAGCAGTTCCTCAACGACCCCGCCCATGACTACAAGACACTCGCATACGGTCAGGTCATGGAAGGCGAGGTCATGTACGTCGACCGGGATGAGATTCTGGTTGATATCGGGTCGAAATCGGAAGGGATTATTCCCAGCCGGGAGTTTTCGACGTTAACCGACGAAGAGAAGACCGCGATCTCCGTCGGTGACTCCATCCTTGTCTTTGTCGTT
>SKKR01000281.1 GCA_007123655.1 Thermomicrobiaceae bacterium | reverse complement strand
CCCCGATCTCACGCAGTCGGCCGATGACGTCGCGTCCCCACCGCTCGTCGAGGGTCTTGCGGAGAGCTGGGACGTCGACGACGAAGCGACGGAGTTCACGTTCCACATTCGCGACGGGGTTCAGTTCCACGATGGCAGTGAACTCGATGCAAACGCGGTCGAGTTCAACTGGCATCGCGCGCTCGACGAGGATTTCGAGCACTACTCACCGGAAGCGGGTTCGTTCCTCAACGCGACGCTCCGCTGGGTCGACTCCTACGAAGCGACCGACGAAAGCACCTTCGTCGTGCGGCTGAGTGAACCATTTGCGTCGTTCCTGCTTCACATGTCGAATGACTCCTTCGGCGTTATCAGCCCGCAGGCGATCGAGGAGTACGGCGAGGATATCGGAAGCAACCCGGTCGGCACCGGCCCATTCCGCTTCGTCGATCGGGTCGCCGGAGAGCGCATCGATCTGGAGCGCAACGAGGACTACTGGGCGGACAGCGCTCAGCTCGACGGGATCGTGATCCGACCGATCGCCGAAGCCGCCTCTCGCGTCGCTTCGCTGCAGGGTGGCGAAGTCGACTTCGTGGTCACCATTCCGCCAGACAGCGTCGACCTTCTGGAAGGTGAAGACGATATCGAAGTGGTCTACGCCGGCCCGCCGCACATCTGGTTCTGGATGCTCAATTTCCGGGACACGCCGACGCAGGATCAGCGAGTACGTCAGGCGATGAACTACGCGATCGACCGGCAAAGCCTCGTCAACGACATCCTCTCGGGAACAGCCGAGCCGGCCGCCGGGCCGATCCCGCCGGGGAACCCTGGATACAATCCGGACGTGACCGGCTATGAGTACGATCCCGAACGGGCGCTCGCGCTTCTTGAGGAAGCCGGTTACGGCGACGGAATCGAGCTTCACGGGTTCGTCCCCGAAAGCGGTTCCGGGATGATGGTCCCGATGGATATGAACGAGTACATCCAGAGTAATCTGGCGGACGTCGGGATCGATGTCACGTTCGACGTGATGGAGTGGGGCGCGTTCATCGACCGGGCGCGACAGGGGCTCCAGGAAGAGGACGCATTCCTGAACACCTCCTGGGGGTCAAACGACATGTACTGGGTCGAGGAGATGTTCCACTCGGACCTGCATCCGCCGGATGGCAACGTCCGCACCTGGTACGAGAACGAAGAAGTCAACCAGCTGCTGGAGCAGGCACGTGGCGAGGTCGATGAGGAACTGCGCGTCTCGCTGTACCAGGAGGCTGAGGCGCTTATCATCGACGACGCTCCATGGCTGTTCGTGTGTCATGACCGGGCGCCGAAAGCGTTCCACAGCAGCGTGCAAGGGTTCGTCGGCGCGCCGTCCTGGTACTTTGACATGATCAATCTGCGACTGGATCGCTAACCGGCAGGAACCATGTCTGCCTACATCATTCGCCGGCTTCTGCTGACGATCCCGGTGCTGTTCGGGATCTCGCTGGTCGTATTTTTCAGCCTGAAGCTGATCCCCGGGGATCCGGCAGTCGCGATGCTGGGTCCCCAGGCTCGTCCTGAAGACATCGAGTCGCTGCAGCGCTCGCTCGGGCTGGACCAGCCGTTGCCGCTGCAGTATGTCAGCTGGGCGTCTCGCGCGATCCAGGGTGACCTGGGACGATCGTTGGAGCATCGTGAGCCGGTCACGAAGCTGCTTCGTGAGCGATTCAGCAACACGGTTATTCTGACGGCCGCAAGCGTTTTCCTTTCGATCCTGATCGGGCTGCCGGCGGGAATCATATCTGCAACGCGCCAGTACTCCGTGTTCGACCGCGGGACCATGTTCATGGCGCTCTTTGCCAACAGCATGCCCGCGTTCTGGCTGGGACTGGTCCTGATCGTGATCTTCGCGTTGAACCTGGGGTGGTTCCCGGTCGGGGGGATGTATGACCCACGCGGTGATGGGGGGCTGCTCGATCTCCTGCATCACCTCGTGCTCCCAGCGATCACGCTTGGCGGGGTGACGACCGCGCTCGTTGCGAGGATGACCCGCTCCTCGATGCTGGAGGTGATCCGGCAGGACTACACTCGTACCGCTCGAGCGAAAGGGTTGAGAGAGCGCAATGTAATCCTGAATCACGCGCTCAAGAATGCGTTGCTCCCGGTGATCACCGTGATCGGGACGCAGTTCGGATTCCTGCTGGGTGGAGCGGTGCTCACCGAGACCGTGTTCTCCTGGCCGGGAGTCGGCCAGCAACTCTACCGCGCAATTCTGTCACGGGACATCCCGCTTATTCAGGGCACCGTACTGGTGATCGCGACCCTGTTCGTCATGATCAACCTGGCCGTCGACATCCTGTACGCCTATCTAGACCCGCGGATCCGCTATGACTGAGGCACAGGCACGGGAAGGCACCAATACCACGATCGCGGCGCCAGCGAAGCCGCGGAGCCAGTTCCGAATGATGCTTCGGGTTCTGCTGCGAGACAAGTTCGCGGTCGGCGGTTTCATCATCGTTGTCCTGGTTGTGCTGTCAGCCGTGTTTGCGCCGATCGTGGCACCACACGATCCGTTCCAAACGGATTCATCGATCAGGCTACAGGGTCCGAGCTTTCCTGATCACCTGCTCGGGACGGACCAGCTTGGACGGGACATCCTGAGCCGGCTCATCTACGGTGGCCGGGTTTCTTTGCCTATCGCGTTCCTGCCGGTCGTGTTCTCGGCGATCATCGGGACAATGCTCGGGCTCGCGGCAGGATATGTTGGCGGTAAGCTCGACAACCTGATTATGCGCATCCTTGACATCCTGCTCGCCTTCCCGGCTATCCTGCTGGCGATCGTGCTTGTCTCCGCCCTGGGGCCGGGAATGTTCAACGTCATGTTCGCGATCGGCGTGGTGGCGATACCCGTGTTCGCCCGGCTGTCTCGCGCCTCGACTCTGTCTGTCCGGAATATCGGTTATGTCGAGGCGGCCCAGGCCTCCGGAGCGGGGACATCCCGGATCATCCTCCGACACATCCTGCCGAACATCACGGCACCCGTTCTCGTCTATGCGACACTGCAGACCGGCGCCATGATCCTGTTTGCCGCCGGACTGAGCTTCCTCGGGCTGGGCGTGCAGCCGCCGATCGCGGACTGGGGGGTGATGCTTGCGAGTGGTCGTGACGTCCTGCCAATCGCCCCGCATGTCGCCACGATACCCGGTGTCATCATTTTCGTTGTTACCCTCTCACTGAACATCTTCGGCGACGGCCTCCGCGACGCGCTCGACCCGCACATGCGGATCTAGGAAGCTCTTGCCCGGTGAGGACAACT
>SKKR01000405.1 GCA_007123655.1 Thermomicrobiaceae bacterium | reverse complement strand
GTACCCTGACCAGCCCGGCTCGCCTCCGAAATCATGATCGTGATTGCCGGAAATCCGATTCCTGCGAGGAAGGTCATGACCACCATCACGATAATCGAAGCGCCCAGGCCGAGCGTTCCGGATAGAACGAGCATGGCGGGGAGAAGCATCGCGAGCGTTGACAGGACGAACCAGGAGTGCAACCCGAGCCAGCGAAAATCGCCGTTTCCGAGTCGTGTGCCGGCCACATAGGAGATTCCGATGGTGGTGTAGACGAACGATACTTGCTGCAGGCTCAGCCCGTGATGCTGCACCAGGAACGCAGAGAAAAAGATCCAGATGAGCCAGGTACTGGTTCCACGAAGCATGTCCGCCAGATAGAGAAAGAGCGAAGCGTGATGACGCAGGATTGGCCCGTAGGCGTGGATGACCGCGCTGGCATTGAAGCGGTTCGCAGGCCACGGTGGGTCCGCTGGAACGTGCCTCCAGAGCAACGCGGTAATAGCCAGGAACACCAGCGCGAGCGTGATGTACGAGAGCCGCCAGTGCGAGTAGTGGGCAATAATGCCGAGTACCGGCGAGCCAAGGATCGCAGCGAGCGGGACGGTCGACGAGATCCAGCCGATCCCCTTCCGACGTTCACTCTCTGGTAAGCGGGAAGCCGCGATCGCGACAGCCACGGCACCCATGATGCCAATTCCGGCCGGCAATCTACTGATCAGCAACATCAAGTAACCAGTCGATAGCGCAGTCAGCACGCAACTCAGTGCCAGCGCCAAACCACCCAGCATGATCACTCGCTTGAGCCCGTAGTGGTCGGCGACCGGACCGAGTAGCAGTCCGAGCGTCGCCCCCATCACGTACATGACGAAGCTGATCTGCGCGATCGCCGCGACGCTGGTTCCCATGTCCTCGGCAATTCTTGGCATGAGTAGATCGAAGGAGACGATCGCCGTCATACCGATGAAGGCCGCGACGGCCAGAACCGCGATCATTGCCCGGTTGGACATATCGTCCATCCTCACTGGCATCCGCTCGAACCCCGCAACCTGAGCTGACCTCAGGTGTTTTCTGGTCTTGCGACGTCGGACAGAAACTGGTTCAGTCAGAAGAAATAGTCCCCACGCCGTCCGGTCTCGTGCAGATCCGCCAGCCACGCCTCCGCTTCAACGTCTGTGAAGCCGCTCCAGCGCCGATGTCCATCACCCGTTCACCGGGCTGCAGTCGGAGCGCGTCAACTCTCTCCTGGCGGATCTGACATGCTTCAAATCTCCAGCAACCGTCTCACAACGAACCCGGATAGGGGTCCCTGCTCGCGATTGCTGCTCACTGAAGTTGCGCGCAGTAGGCGAAGCGTGAGAGACGACGTTCCGAGGAGAGACGGATCCCAACGTCGTGCGCTTGCCGGAAGCCATCGTAGAATTCGTCGCCCTCGATTCTCCGCAGGTCAACTTCGTGCTCCGTCCGGGCCTCACGCCAGTTGCGCATGACCTGGACGATCTCCTCCGTCCGGTCCTCCTTTTCGCGCACAGTGAATCCCGACGCTGCCAGAAGCTGATCGTCGAGATCAGGAGGGACGAAGAGGTAGAAGCCAATCGCGCTCCGCACGGCGATCTCTTCGTTGGAAATGGGACCGGTAACGACGATGTTGTCGGTGAACACCACACGGCCGCCCGGACGAAGAACCCGGGCCCAGTCTCTCAACCGCTCGGCGCGGTCAGGCAGGTGGTTGATGGAGTCGAGGCAGATCAATGCGTCGAATGTGTCGCTCTCGAACGGAAGTCGCGTTCCGGCGTCGAACGCCTGGAACGTCGCGCGATCGTTCACCCCGCCTTTCTCGGCCTGCGCCTGGGCCGCTGCGATGCCGTCTTCGTTGATATCGATGCCATGTGCCTCGCAGCCGGTTCGACTCACCACCCGCAGCGTCGGCCCGCCCGAGCCGCAGGCGACATCGAGCAAACGATCATCATTCCCGAGCGCCAGCCACGAGATAAAGAGGTCCAGCTCGTCCGCCGTTATTACGCCGGTCTGTCCGAAGTCCTCACCATACGTCTTCCGGCGGATCTCGGCATAGAGCGAGTCCGAGAACTGTCGATATGCGTTGCCATAAACATCGATCTGTTTCATTGCCATGTCGCTCTCCATCCTGTCTATTGCGACTGGTATCCGTGGTGACTGCGTTACCCGCCGCCTGACGGCTCACGCTGTGACCGACTTACGTCACCAGGAACCGCCGAAGGGACGGACTCGCAGCCCCTGACACCATTTGAAATCAGTAGGTAGGGTTCACTTTACCGGGCAATCGGGCTCAAATCTTGCGTGAGATCACCCATTCCGGGTACGTAATTCATCTGGCTTGCCAGCGGAAAAATGGCGGACATTGACCACTCCGGTCAGAGGAGTTCGCGCTGAACGGCGTAGATCGCCGCCTCGGCTTTCGTGTGCAGGTCCGTCTTGGTGTAGATGTTGGCGATGTGGCGTTCGATGGTTCGAGGACTGAGGAACAGTTCGTCTGCGATCTCGCGCGTGGTTTTTCCGGCGGCCATGAGCCGGAGCACCTCCACCTCCCGGCGCGTCAGTCCATCCGGGTACTCAACGCTGGCTTCAGGCTTCTTCAGCCGGGTGCGGGTCGCGGCTGCGAGTTGCAGCGCGGGTCTGGCCTCCAGCATGTTGAAGGTCTCTCTGGCCGCGTCGAGCAACGTTTCCGCGTTTTCGACGTCACCGGTTGCGCCGAGCAACTCCGCCTGAGCGAGCATCGTCAACGCCTGCTCGAACGGGAATCTGCACGCCATGGCAAGTTCTTGCGAGGCGGTCAGCTGAGCTTTCGCTGTATCGAACGCGCTTGATCGGGTTGCCAGTTCGCCGAGAAATCGGTGGATCGAAATGAGCGCCACCGGCTGGCGCGGGTCGCTCGCCTGCTCGAGCGCCCGCTCCGCGCAACGCTGTGCGGATTCGTAGTCACCTTCGGCGGCGTAAAGCTCTCCCCACAGAAGCAAGCCCTCCGCGCGACCGAGAACCCCGCCGCTGTATTCCAGCCACCGGTCATGCGCCTCAAGCCATTCGCGCGCCTGCACGAGGTCGCTCGAATCGAGCGACAGCGCCACGGCGATTCGCAGGATCACGATCGTTTCCAGGAACGGGCTGATACCGGGCCTGGTCGCTGGGCCGTCCGGGAACACGGCGTTGACCTCCCGCCATGCACGCCTGTACTCGCCACGGTGGCGGGCAATCGTCGCCAGTGTCAGACGCGCGGCGACATGCCAGTGCGGCTGGCCCTGTGGATGAGCCAGGAGCGTCT
>SKKR01000420.1 GCA_007123655.1 Thermomicrobiaceae bacterium | reverse complement strand
GGCGTATCGACCTCGGAAATCGGTCGTCCTACAAGATCGGCCCCGAACATGAAAAACCTCTCCCCGATGTTACGAGCAGGAAATGAGTCGCCGTCTTCCGACATACGATTGTAGCCGAGTGGAAGGGACCGTCAATCCACCGACGCCCTGAGTGGCGGCACTCCGATTACGATGCGACCCGGGAGTTCTCGCGTTTCAGGACGTTCAGCTAAGGACCAGGTGGTTCCTGCCGCGACTCTGTTGACCCGGAACCGGCAAGATCTCTTTACCAGCGACACTCTACCGGGTCATCGCCGCCAGGAGCGCGTTGGTGACCGCTGCCTCCCGGTACAGAAACCGGTCAAATCCCGACACCGCATGCCGGTTGGACGCAAACGCGATCGATACGTCGAGAAGCGGATCGACCAGGAGCACACATCCACTGGCTCCCGGATGCCCGAACGCCTGCTCTGTGGCCAACTCACCAAAACCGAGCTGCAGGGTTGATCCACGTACCATGAAGCCCAGTCCCCATGGTTGAGGGTCAGTCAGCTCAACGTCCACAAGCCCGCCCGTGCGGCCGCCGCCAAGTTGATCTCGCGTCATGCTCGCGACGGTCGCGCGGGAAAGAATCGACCGCCTCCTTACTGGATGGAACAGGAGCCCAAACTGCAGAAGATCCTGAACGCTCGCATAGACGCCGAAGGAGGGGTGCTCCAGGCTCCTGCAGTAGTCAGAGTTGTACATCTCCCCTGCGGTTCCGGTCGCCGGGACGTCACGAATTGTCGCGATTCGGTCGTACACACTCGGATTCGGCGGAAAGTGCGTGTCGTGCAAGCTTGCGGGAGAAATCACTCGTTCCTGCACGAGGTCCGGAAACGACTGGCCGGTTACAACCTCTGCCGCCCTGGCTGCGAGCGCAATCCCGTAGTCACTGTATTCGAATCTGGTGCCCGGCTTCCCGGTTACTGTAAACGTGAACGCCTCGTCGATAATTTGCGGGAGCGGTACCCGATTCGCCAGGAGATACTCCATTTCGGGTGATTCGTAGATCATTCCAGACGTATGCGTGAGGAGATGCCAGAGCCTGGTATCGGCAAGCTGATCGCTATCAAACTCAGGCAAGACATCGGCGAGACGCATTGAGAGGGTGAGGAGACCGTCCTCGACCACGGACATCACCGCCGCAGCCGTATAGAGCTTCGAAATAGATGCAAGTGGCCACAGCGTTTCGGGACCGGCAGGAACCTTTCCAGAGGCGTATCCCGTGTACCACTCCGCCACCGGTTCGGTGCCTGTGGCCACAGCCACTCCGGCACCGTCGATTTCACCCGTGTCTATCAGTGAACGGATCAGGCGTTGAGCTCCCGACAGATCGTGTTCCATAGCTGCCTTTCCGGCCGAACACTGCCGGCCGACCCTCAAATGGCGGGCCGTGGGCAGCTGCGATCAAGCCATTATCCGAGCGCGACATCCAGCATCATCATCACCACGAATCCGATAATCGTTACCAGCGTGACCAGGTCCTCATGACCGCTGCGCTGCGATTCCGGTATCAAATGCTCTATGACCACGAAGAGCATGGCCCCGGCAGCAAACGCGAGAGCGTATGGGAGCGCCGGTTGCATGAAAATCACCGCGGCGGCCCCGATCACCGCCGCGACCGGCTCGACCGAAGCGGAGAGCTGACCGTACCAGAACGAGCGAAAGCGACCGAATCCTTCACGTCGAAGCGGGAGCGCAACGGCCAGTCCTTCCGGCATGTTCTGCAAGCTGATTCCGATCGTGAGCGCAATCGCGGACGCGAGCAGCACGCCGTTCTCGCCGGTCGCGACGGCGCCGAATGCGACGCCGATCGCCAGTCCCTCCGGAATGTTATGCATTGTAATAGCGAGTATCAGGAGCGTGGTTCGCCTCCAGGCAGTCGAAACACCCTCTGCCTGATGTCTCGGCTCACCCAGATGCAGATGTGGAAGTACCTTGTCGATGACCATGATGAACGCGACGCCGGCGAGGACCCCGATCCCCGCAACGATCCAGCCCGGGAGGCTTCCATCGTCCGAGAGCTCGATCGCCGGAATGATCAGCGAAAAGATCGATGCGGCGATCATGATACCGGCCGCGAAACCGAGCAGGCTGTCCAGCACAACGCGGGAGACATCCTTTGCGAAGAACACAAGCGCGGCCGCCAGCGCGGTCATCAACCAGCTGAACGTCCCGGCCAGCATCGCCTGCCAGATCGGCCCGAGGTCCATGAACCAGTCGATCACGCTCGCCGTGCATTCCTTTCCCTGATCAGCACTCGGCGATCATCTCCAGATTATGAGCCATTCGTCGTGCGGACTCCGAACCACTTGCAACGATGATGAGAATCAACCCAGCGCGACATCCAGCGACATCATCGCGACGAAGCCGAGGATCGTCGCCAGCGTCACCCGGTCCGTGTCCCCGGCCCGCTGAGATTCGGGGATGAGCTCCTCGATCACGACGAACAGCATGGCACCGGCCGCGAAGGCAAGCGCGAACGGCAGTCCCGGCTCGATCGTGAGCACCGCAGCGGCGCCGATGAACGCGGCCGGGGGTTCCACAGAAGCCGGTAGCTGGCCGTACCAGAACGATTTCAATCGAGAGAATCCGTCCCTGCGAAGCGGCATGGCGACCGCGAGCGCTTCCGGCATGTTCTGCAAGCTGATTCCGATCGTAAGAACAATCGCCGCGGCAACGGCCGCCCCGTCATTCACGGCAGCGGCCGCACCGAACGCGATGCCGATCGCCAGACCCTCCGGGATGTTGTGAATCGTGATCGCCGAGACCAGGAGCGTCGCTCGGCGCCAGGTCGTCTGCGGTCCTTCCGCCTCTTCACGAGGCCGACCGGGCACCAGATGGGGCAACGTCGCATCGATCAGCCGCAGGAATCCAGCGCCCGCCAGCACCCCGCTCGCCGCGATAACCCACCCCGGGATCCGCGCGTTGTCGTCGGAAAGCTCGATCGCCGGCACCAGCAGTGAAAACACCGCGACTGCGACCATGACCCCAGCCGCGAATCCGAGCGCCATATCCAGCACAGTTCTCGAGATCGAACGTGTGAAGAACACAAACGATGCGGCGATGATTGTCGTAACCCAGGTAAACGCCCCGGCGATCACTGCTTGCGATATCGGCCCGAGTTCGAGAAACCAGTCAACCAATCCGGCGGATTCCCCCTTTCCGTAACCGCCCTTCCCTTCCCTGCGTGATAATACGTGACTCGGACCACAGGTGAGCAGGTGATCTCGGCTAGACTCACACCAGACCGTTAACGTGGTTAACTGATCCGAACCG
>SKKR01000340.1 GCA_007123655.1 Thermomicrobiaceae bacterium | reverse complement strand
TCTGCTGGGCGTTCCAGATCGAATTCAACCCGGACGGCGATCTCGCGCACCGGGTTCTGCGACGGCTCTTTCCCTGGGCTCCGGACGATACCAGTCCGTGGCAGACACTTCGCTGGGCGACAGGGCGAGGCTATCTGGAGGGCTATGAACCCGTTGGTTCGGACTGGGAGTGGCACTGCAAGCCACTACGGGAATGGACGGGGTGACCGACCCGCGGCGAGTCTTTCGGCAGCTCCGGATCCCACTACCTCTGGAATCGACCGTGCGTGAACTCCCCGGCGGTCAGCGAAGCATCGCGATCCGGGAATGATAAGCCCGGGACAGGAGGCGAGGCATGACATCACGAGAGATCCAGGAACAGACGGTACAACTGGACGACGTAGACCTCCACGTCGCAACGGCCGGAGTGCCGTCTTCGCCGCCGCTGCTCCTGCTTCACGGGCTGTACGACCGCTGGGAATCGTGGGGTTCGGTCGTCCGGGCGTTCGCGCCGCATTATCATGTGCTCGCTCCGGATCTCAGGGGCCACGCCCGCTCGTCGAAGCCGCAGAGCAACTACGACCCGCAGGACTACACGCGGGATCTGATCGGTCTTCTGGACCAGATGAACGTCGACCAGGTGGTCGTCATCGGCCACTCTCTCGGCGCACTGGTCGGCCAGTTCCTGGCCGTGGACGCGCCCGAGCGCGTCCGGGCACTCGTCATGGTTGATCCGCCTTTCGAGCAGACGGACGGAACAAGAGCCTGGCTGGAGATCCTGCTCGATGCCAAACGCGGTGATGTGACGCACACGTACGAGACAGTGAAAGAGCTCAATATCCTGCAGGGCGACGAGCGCGAGTGGCGCAGGCAGACCGACTGGTTGCGAGAGACCGCGGACGGACCGTTCGAGGCGATGATCACCATGATCGATGACGGTCGCGCCGCGCAACTCTATGAAGTCCTCCGGCGTGTAACCTGCCCGACGCTGCTCCTCCAGGCCGACCCGTCGAATGGCGGCGCGCTCAGTGATGCCGGCGCGAATCTCGCCCTGGAGCATCTTCAGAACGGCACGCACCGCAAGGTCGATGACACCGGCCATTCGATCCACATTGAACGCCCGGATGAGTTCGTCGAGATTGTGACCGGATTTGCCTCCGACGTGTTCCAGGCGACTGAGTAGCACGATTCAGTCGCCTGAGTGATTGACAGCAGGCCCCTGCGCCGTTAGGATGCGATGGAAACCACACGGGAAGTCGAAACCATCAACGGATGTCCGCCTCGCTGTTTGCAGACGTGACGCGGAGGCCGTGGACCGCCACAGGAGAAGGGATGGGGCGTGAAGGGCATTTACAACATTATGGTGACGCCGTTCGACGAGAGCGGCCTGATTGATGAGGCGAGCCTGCGGAGCGTCGTCGATTTTCAGATCGACAAAGGCGCTCACGGACTGACAATCCTGGCGGTGCTCGGCGAAGGCGCCAAGCTTTCGGACTCCGAGCGGAATCTGGTGATCGAGACGGTCATCGATCAGGTCAACGGACGAGTTCCGGTGGTCGTCACCACGAGTCACCAGAGTACGACAGTCGTCATCGAGCGCTCCAGAGAGGCCGAATCACTCGGGGCGGCGGGAGTGATGATCGCCCCTCCGCTGCTTCTTCGGAACATGGACGCGGTTGCTCAGTTCTACGCGACCCTCAAGAAGGAACTCACCGTTCCGATCGTCGTTCAGGATGAGCCGGTGGCCACGAACGTGATCCTGCCGGCCTCATTCCTGGCGAGCAACGGGTTGCCGGTCATAAAGCTGGAGGACCCGCCCGTTCCGCAGAAGATCACGCAGATCCTGAGTCAGAATCCGGACGCCCGGATCTTCGGCGGCCTCGGCGGGCAGTACTTCCTCGAAGAACTCGAGCGTGGCGCGGTCGGTACGATGACCGGCTTCGCGTTCACCGAGGTCCTGGTCGCGATCTACGACGCGTTCGTCTCCGGACAACACGACCGCGCGCGGGCGATCTTCTACCGGTACACACCACTGATCCGATACGAGGCGCAGGCGGGTATCGGCCTGGCCCTGCGCAAGGAGATTCTGCGGCGTCGCGGCGTGATTGCCAACGCAGGCATCCGGCCTCCCGGTCCAACGCTGGACAGCCAGAGCCATGAGGAGCTGACCAGGTTGCTCGAGTACGTTGACGAGGTCGCAAGCCGGGTCTGATTCGTCCCTGCGCGCACGCGTCATAAGAGACGCCGGTTTTTTCTGCCCACTTGTGGCCGGGTGCAGGTGTTCTGTGCGACGAGCGGCACCTGTTCGTGACACCTCGAGTCGACAGGCCAGGCCCTTCAACCCGCGCAACACCGGCTCAGAGCAGCGTGTCCGCAGATTGCGCAGAATGATCGAATCGCGGGCGTCGTTCGCCGAACCCCCTCCACCGGCTTGATTGGGCGTCAAGATCCGGCCGTTTTCGCGTGGACAGGTTGATATTCCGGGCAAACCGCCGAATTGACAGCGATCGTCAATCACCCTACACTCCAGGAAACGTCGGCATTACGAAACGGATGTACGCGATGCGCAACGGACCGCAATCCAGGCACTCGGTTCAATCCGTCGAGCGCGCGTTCGCCGTACTCCGATCGTTTACCGCGGAACGGCCGGTTCAGGGCGTCTCAGAGATCGCCGCGACGCTGAGCCTCAACCGGACGACGGTGCATCGCCTGCTCGCGACCCTGGAACAATGCGGCGCCGTGCGACGTGACCCGATTACCCACCGCTACACGATCAGCTCGGGCGTGCTCCAGTTTGCCAACGTCTTCCATCAGATGAGTAACGTCCGGGACATCGCTCATCAGGCGATGATCAGGCTGCGCGATGCGACCGGACAGACCGCGGCGCTGCACCTGCGAGAAGCGTTCGAGCGAGTGACCATCGCGCAGGTCGAATCCAACCAGGATCTGCGCATGACCTATCGTGATCTGGGTGTACCGCAACCCCTGCATCTTGGCGCTCCGGGAAAGGCGATTCTGGCTCATCTGCCGGAGGATGAGTTCGAGGAGTACCTGGAACAACGGGAACTGGTCGGGTACACCGAGCACTCCATCACGGATCCGGAGGCGCTCCGGATAGAGGTGCAACGCATCAGGCGGGCAGGATACGCCGTCAGCCGGCAGGAGCGCCGGCCGGGCGTGGTGTCCGTTGCCGCGCCGGTCTTTGACGACGCCGGCCGGGTCATCGGGGCGATCAACATCTGCGGGCCGGTTCACCGAATAAGTGATCCGGAGGTGGTTCGGATTATTCCGCTCGTGCGGGACGCCGCCCGGGAGACGTCCCGTC
>SKKR01000384.1 GCA_007123655.1 Thermomicrobiaceae bacterium | reverse complement strand
GCGAGTCACCATAGGATGCGCCAGGTTGAATCAGTCTCATCTGGCGAATGGCAACACGGGAAGGGGAACGGTATGAGCGCAGAGCAAACGTTGAAGGATAAGGGAATCGAGCTTCCACCGGTGCCCGGTCCGGCGGGCAACTATGTTCACGCCGTCCGCACCGGCAATCTGCTCTATCTCTCCGGAAAGGGCCCGTTCGATCCGAACGGGGGCCCGGCGCCGACCGGAAAAGTCGGATCCGATGTCAGCACAGATGACGCCTATAAGCACGCGCGGTCGGTCGGTCTCACGCTGATCTCGGTCATGAAGGATGAACTGGGAAGTCTTGACAACGTCAAGCAGATCGTAAAAGTCCTCGGCATGGTGAACGCTGTTCCAGAGTTCGGCCAGCAACCGCAGGTGATCAATGGCTGCTCTGACCTGTTCGTGGAGGTGTTTGGAGACGCCGGCCGCCACGCCCGCTCCGCGGTTGGCATGGGCTCGCTCCCGAACGGCATCACAGTGGAGATCGAGGTCATCGTCGAGGTCAAGTAGCCCGACGGTTCCACGCGCTTAACGCGCCGCGCCCGGCAATATCGCCGGGCGCCTGATCGTTAACCGTCGCGAACGTCTGATACCGGCTCGGGTGTTACCCGGTCCGGCGAAGCTCGAGACGGCGCTGCAGCCAGAGTTCTTCCAGCCGTTCATCGATTTCGCTCTTCCTCGCCTTGATCTTCGGATCCAGCGGGGACGAGGCAAGCTCGTGCAGCAGTTCCCGACGCTCCTTGGAAAGCTGATCGATTTCGGCAAGAATGTCAGTCGGCATCCGATACGGTTCGAGTTCCAGCATGTCCATTTCGGCTGTATGCATCGTCATTGATGCCTCCGTTTCCATTCGTTATCTGTTTAGCACGATTCACTGCTTGTTGTAATGCGCCAACGGTCCCAACTATTCCCGGACGCACTTATCGTGCCGTCCGCGAATACGCTTAGAACACGTGTTCCACAAGGGTACAATCACCGGCGACTCAAGGGAGTTACGGTCGCACTGCCGGGAAACCATCCGGCTGCAACGCAAAGAGATCAGGATCCTGAAGCGTTCCGTCTGGCCGGAGGCCGCGAGCCTGATAGTAGGCGTCGATCGCGGAACGCAGCCAGACGGGGTTGAGCATTGAATCCTGTTGGTTCGATTCGAGCACTCGCACCGGGAGCCAGTCATCTCCCGGTACCCAGCCATGCTCGATGTTGAACTGCCGCTTCAGGAGGTTGATCCTGGCGCCGGCCCGCAGGAGTGAATCGGCGTCGTGCTGGTGTCCAGTGGCGAGCGTGAAGAGCCGGGCGGACTCCCCGGGCAGGTCGTCGAAGCAGTGACGCAAGAACTTGCACAGATTGAGCGAATCGAGGACGGCCGCCTGGTCTTCGGCGTGAATCGCGGCCCGCGCTCGGGCGTCAATCGCCGCATCCGGTGCCAGCTGGTCGGACAGATCGACCTCATAGGCGGACGACCGGTTATGACACGCCCCCCGCGTCGCCACCGCCAGGCCCAATGCCAGCGTCGGCAGTTTCCGCGGATCGTACCCGGGAAGCTCCAGCCCCTTCACGTGCAGGGCCCAGCGATCACTCCCCTGACCAACGAGTTCGGCCGCTCGCCGGGAACCTTCGGCCAGTAGCTCGCCGATTCCTTCCCTGCCCGCGATCCGCTCGATCGTTCGCACGAGGCTCGCTCCGTCGCCAAAGGCAGGAAGTTGTTCCTCGGGATATCCGAGATCGATCCCGCTCTCCCGGCATTCCATCGCCCAGGCAATCGTCGCCCCGGTGCTGATCGAATCCAGCGCGAGATCGTCGCACCGTCGGGACGCGAGAAGCACCCGATCCGGGTCGGTGACTCCACACAGCGGGCCGAGCGCGTAGAGACTCTCGTATTCGAGACGCACCGTCTTTCCGGTATCCCCGTTTGTGTCCCGCAGCGCATAGTGGTGCTCGCAGCCGATCGTGCAGGCCGCGCAGGCGTTCTTGTCCGTACGGTGTGTTGCGTGAAGCGCCTCACCATGCAGACTTTCCAGACCGTCCATGCGGTTCTGGCGGAAATTCACACTCGGCAGGAAGCTCATCCGATTGAAGAACGCCAGGTTGGCCGCGGTGCCGAGTTCGCGGTACTTGGAGGTTTCGGCCCCCAGACTGCGCCGGGATAACGCTCGTGCCGCCTCAGCCAGCGCGGCTGGGTCGGACGTCGCGGGAAGCCGTCCGCTTCCGCGGACCGCGATCGCCTTCAGCTTCTTGCTTCCCATCACGGTGCCGAGCCCGGTGCGCCCGGCGAGCCTGCCGTCGTTGCTGATCGCCGCATACCGGACGAGGTTCTCGCCCGCGATCCCGATCGCCGCGACCCGGAACCCGTTGCCCAGCCGGCCGCGAAGCTCCCCGGAGGTCTCATCAGGCGTCATTCCGAGCAGATCCCGCGCCGGAACAATCGAAACGTGGGCGTTGTCTATCACGAGCGTCGACCATTCGTCGCGCTTGCCAGTCACCACCACCGCGTCCACTCCGGCTCGTTTCAACGTGATCGCGAGGTAGCTCGATGTCAGCGAGTCCCCGATGAATCCGGTCTGCGGGGAGCGCGCCAGCACGGCGAGCTTGCTCGCCGTCGTCAGGCCGGTTCCGATGAAGGGACTCGAGGCGAAGGTGAGCGGCGCCTGCGGCGAGAGCGGGTCCGTTCCAGCAGGACACCACTGGTAGAGCAGCCAGGTGCCGAGTCCGATCCCGCCCAGATACCCGGCATGAACCTCGTCCGGAAGCGAGTGATACGTTGACTCGCCCGTCGCGACATCGATGTGAATGTACCGGCCGTGCACTGCGTTCATCGAGTTCTCCACTGATCGTCAGAAGAGTCAAGCGCGAGATCAGCCGCCCGACGCCCGGGAAACGAGCAGGATCTGGGAGTCCGCCGAAACTGGATGGGACGGATCGTTGACGAACTGCCCGTCGACCACGAACGTGTATCCCGCATTGAGCCAGGTGCCGTCCGCGCTGAGAATGTCGTTCGCCAGTTCCGGGTATTGGGCGACGGCGGACGCCAGCGCGTTTGCCAGATCCGGTCCGCTCGCTTCTATGGCCCCGGTTCCGGCAACAAGACGGGGCAATCCGAACAGTTCGAGGCGTACCTGCGTTCCCGGCACTTCCGGCTCCTGTTCCAGCCGCACGATCGTGTCTACCCTGACCTGTTCGAGGCTAGCACAAACCAGGCCAGAGATTCGTTGCAGGGACGCGACAATCTGCGAGTCGCTCGCGACAACTCAGTCGACCGGAACGATTCTGATGAGCCGATCGTCGTCCTCGG
>SKKR01000330.1 GCA_007123655.1 Thermomicrobiaceae bacterium | reverse complement strand
TGCTGTTCACTCGAACGGAAAACCAAGACTGACACGCGCGGTCGTCGCGACGGAACGCGGCGAGGATGGATCCCCGCACTACCGTTTGCTGGATTCTTCCCACTTCTGTTTCGCCAGTGCCTGGACCTTCAATGGCAGCGCAAAGAGGTTGATGAAACCCTTGGCATCGGCCTGGTTGTACACCTCGTCCTGCTCGAACGTGGCGAAGTCCTCGCTGTAGAGCGAGTACGGTGATCGCCGCCCCGTCACAATGCAGTTCCCCTTGTACAGCTTCATACGGACCTCACCGTCCATCGGCTTCTGGGTAACGTCCACGAACGCGTCCATCGCTTCCCGGAGCGGTGTGTACCAGAGACCGTAGTAGACGAGTTCCGCGTATTTCTGAGCGAGAACATCTTTGTAGTGCAGCGTCTCGCGGTCGAGCACGATTGCTTCGAGTTCTTTGTGGGCGGTCGAGAGGATGTGCGCACCTGGCTGTTCATAGACGCCGTGGCTCTTCATGCCGACCAGCCGGTTTTCGACCAGGTCAATTCGGCCGACACCGTGCTCCCCGCCGATCTTGTTGAGCGATTCAACAAGCTCTACCGGGCCCATCGAGGAGCCATTCAGGCTGACCGGGTAGCCTTGCTCGAACCCGATCGTGATCTCGGCCGGTTTGTCCGGGGCATCGAGCGGGTGGTTCGAGTTGACGAACATGTCCTCATTCGGCTCAACCCAGGGATCCTCCAACTCGCCACCTTCATGGCTGATGTGCCAGATGTTCTCGTCCCGGCTGTAAATGTTCGTCTTCGACTGGCTCACCGGGATCCCATGCTCGGCCGCGTACTCGAGCGCGTCTTCCCGGCCTTTGATATGCCACTCCCGCCAGGGGGCGATGACTTTGAGGTCCGGCGCCAGCGCCTGATAGGTCAGTTCGAATCGGACCTGATCGTTCCCCTTGCCGGTACAACCGTGAGCGACCGCGTCGGCGCCCTCCAGCCGGGCGATCTCCACCTGGTGCGACGCGGTAACCGGACGTGCGAAGCTGGTCCCGAGCAGATACTTGCGCTCGTAGACGGCGCCGGCCCGAAGTGTGGGAAACGCGTAGTTGGTAAGCAATTCTTCGGTGAGATCCCGGACGTAGAGTTTCGAGGCGCCGCTCGCCTTGGCTTTCTCCTCGAGGCCCTCGAACGAGTCACCCTGGCCGAGATTGGCAGTGAAGGCAATCACTTCACAGTCATAATTCTCTTTGAGCCAGGTCACGATGACGGAAGTATCCAGCCCGCCGGAATAGGCGAGCACGACTTTCTTGACGTCTGATGGGGCTGACATCTACTGAATTCTCCTCTACACGAACGCGCTTCGAGCCGCGGGTTCAGGCAAACCCGGTAAGTGTTCTGTTGAAGTTCAACACCTGGCCCGGCCGGGCATTCGGTAGAGCATACAGGGGACCCCAGGCAATGTCGGGACAGGCTCCCGAACCGAAAATCGGGCACTGGCTCCAGTGCCCGAACCGACCGGGAGCATACTCCCGGCAATGTTGGATGTCAAGCAGTCAGGGGGCTTCTCTTCTGTCATAATCCCACCCGATTGTAGCGGTACAGGCCGCGCGAATCGCAGATAGAAGGCAGCGTACTGACTCGTGACCTCGATCCGGTTAATCGACCTGAGTTACAGCGACGGTCCCCGCCAGCTCGCGACCACCGAGGCGATCATGTCCACCGTGGCGAAGGGTGCTGTCCCGCCGACGGTTCGGCTCTACTCCTGGTCGGAACCGGTGGTCATCCTCGGCGTTGGCCAGCCGGCGAGCGACCTCGATCTCGAGCATTGTCGGGCGAGTGGCTACCGGATTCTGCGACGGATCGCCGGCGGAACGGCGGTGTATCACGATCGTAACGAAGTGAGTATCGATCTGATCCTGCCGACAGGGCACCAGATCGCGCCAAACGACGTTCACGAGGGCTACCGCCGGTTCGCTTCCCTTTTGAGCGCGGCGTTGAATCCGTTTGGGGTCGATGCCGAGCCGGTCGACGTCGAGGCCGCCCGGGAGCTGGACCAGGATCCGCTCCTTCGTCCCGTCTGCTTCGCGTCACTCTCTCCGTTCGAGTTCTTCCAGGACGGCCGCAAGCTGAACGGCCTGTGCCAGATTCGCCGCCGGGACGTCATCACCTACCAGACCGCGATCTACAACCGGTTCGCAGTCGAACCGCTCATTTCGAGCATCAGGCATGACACGCATGAAGTGAGAAACCTTCGGGCGTCCAGGCTGGATTCGTTTGTCACCGATCTGGAACGAGCGTCGGGCGGCCCGGTGAATTACGATTCGCTGCAGCGCTCGCTCGCCGACGCCATTGAAGCGATCGAAGCGGTCCGCGTTATCCCAGGAGAGCTGTCGCCGGCGGAGGAGCAAGAGACCGAGCGGTTAGTCACTGAAAAGTACGGTAACGACGACTGGACGTTCCGACGCTGACCTTCGGGGTTTGTAAGAGCTTTGTTGAAGCCACGCTGGACACCATTCGTTTGACGATACAGGGAATCTGGACGAACCGTGACCGTTTCGGCCACTTGCCGAACGTTTCGAACCAGGTGGAAGGAAGCAGGGTTGGGAGCTTCACGCGGCCGTTCGGGCCAGATTGTGATCACGCTGCTGCTGGGACTGGCGGCGCTGCTTGTTAACGTGGCGGTCCAGCTCGTTAGCAGTGAGCACGCCCGCGCCGGAACTGGCAGCCAGCAGCGAATTGTCTATCTCGATCGCGAGAACAATGTCTGGACCGCCGCCACGGATCGGTCAGGCGAACAGCAACTCACCACGCAGGGGGGATTCAGCGAGGTCCGCTGGTCGCATGACGGCACGAGGATCACGGCCACGGGACCGTACGAAGGTGCCAGCGGCGTCTATCTCATGAGCCCGGAACCCGGATTTGACCTCCGTTCGCTTGGCAGTGGACACTCCGCAACCTGGTCTCCAGATACGTCTCGATTCGCCTTTCTGGAGGGCGGCACCGTCCACGTGTTCGATCGAGATGGGGGATACCAGCGAAGTGTTGATGCTGGCGCAGACCGGATCGCCTGGTCGCCGGACGGACAGCGGGTCGGGTTCAGCCGCCGGCTGGTCGATCCGTACAACTCTGGCTGTGCTATTCGCCAGATCGGCTGGTTCAACGCCGACTCCGGCGCGATGGAAACCGGCGGTTCGATGGTCGGCGATTTCACCTGGAACCGAGAAGGCTCGGAGCTTATCTACGTCTCCACGACAGACGGTGCGGTGCGGGCGCGCTCGGTCACAGATAACACGACGTCCGTAATCACGCACACGTCGGTGAACCCGTGCGGCGCGCC
>SKKR01000487.1 GCA_007123655.1 Thermomicrobiaceae bacterium | reverse complement strand
GTCGACGGAGTATTCTCGTGTCCGGTGTCGGAGCTTCGAGAGGCCTGGGCCGGGGCGCTGATCCGCGCGCTGGATGACCCGCACAGTGGCCAACCTGTACCGGGACGAGGTGATTGATCCTGCGTCCGGACGTGCCGGTTCGTCGATAACTCATGCAGTGCCAGTGTTGAGACTCTGACGATGCGTGGCGGAGCAAGAAGTGAGAGGGCCGCGTGTTACACTTTTGTTGTGATGACGCGCCGTGCTCGAAGGGGGTCACACCTGCATGCCACTGGAAGAACTTCGTGAAGAATGCGGCGTATTTGGCATCTATGCGCCGGGCGTGGATGTGGCCAGAGCGACGTACTTCGGACTCTACGCGCTGCAGCACCGGGGACAGGAAAGCGCCGGCATCGCCAGTGCTGACGGAACCGACATCCGGGTTCATACCCGAATGGGACTGGTGAACACAGCATTCTCTGAAGAGAACCTGCAGAGTCTTACCGGTCACATCGCTATTGGACATACCCGCTATTCCACGACCGGTAGCAGCCATCCCGACAACGCTGGCCCAATGGTGGCGCGGTCCGCTTTCGGCACAGTTGCCGTGTCGCACAACGGCAACCTCGTGAACAGTGACATTCTCCGGCGCGAACTCCAGGAGTCAGGAGTTCAGTTTGCGACCTCGACCGACAGTGAAGTTCTGACTTGGCGGATTGCGCTCAACTTCGGCCCGGATATCGTCAACCGGATCAAACAGGCGATGTCTCGCTTCATCGGTGCGTACAGTCTTGCGGTCTTGATTCCCGACGCGCTGGTCGGGGTCCGGGATCCGCACGGCATCAGACCACTCTGTCTTGGCAAGATCGATGGCGGCTGGGTGATCGCTTCCGAGACATGCGCGTTTCAGACCATCGGCGCGGAGTTCGTTCGGGAACTCGATCCTGGTGAAATCGTCGTGATCGATGAGTCCGGGGTCAGGAGCTATGCTCCCGAAGACAACCGCAAGCGCCAGGCGACCTGCATCTTCGAAACGATCTACTTCGCTCGTCCTGACAGCTTCATGATGGGTGGCCGGCTACACCTCACTCGTCAGCGAATGGGCGCCGAGCTTTTCCGCGAGCATCCGGTGGACGCTGACGTCGTAGTTCCCCTTCCCGATTCCGCCGTGCCGGCGGCGATCGGGTTTGCTCGAGAGTCCGGAATTCCCTATGCGGAAGGGCTGATCAAGAATCGCTACATTGGCCGGACCTTTATCCAGCCCGATCAACGTCTCCGTGAGCAGGGCGTGAAGCTCAAGTTCAACGCGCTGCCGGAAGTGCTGGAGGGGCAAAGGGTGGCACTTATCGACGATACGATTGTTCGGGGGACGACCAGCAAACCGATCGTTGATCTGCTGCGGAACAATGGCGCCCGGGAAGTCCATATGCGCGTCCACGCCCCGCCGATCAAGTGGCCCTGCTACCTGGGTGTCGACATGGCCAAACGGAGTGAACTGATCGCAGCAAATCTGTCGGTCGAGGAGATCGCCGAGAAAATCGGCGCTGATTCGATCGGCTATCTCAGTCTGGACGGGTTGCTTCGGGCGATCGACGCCGGAACTGACTGCTTCTGCACCGGTTGCCTGACCGGGCAGTATCCCGTGCCGGTTCAGATGGAAATGGACAAACTCTCGCTCGAACGGGTCTGATCGGCACGGTTGACCAGCCCGTTGAGCCCGATTAGAATCGGCGAGTTTGGGCTGCGGGGAGGGAAAGGAGAACGGGTTGGCAGGTGGGTCGAATCTCAAGCGCACCCCGATCAGCGAGTGGCACGAAGAGGCCGGCGCCAGGATGGTCGATTTCAGCGGCTGGTGGATGCCGGTCAGCTATGCGGGGATCATCGAGGAGCACCACGCCGTCCGGAACAACGTCGGTGTGTTCGATCTCGGACACATGGGACAGCTCGACGTCACAGGTTCGGGCGCCGAAGCATTTCTCCAGTACGTCGCCACGAACGACGTCTCGAAACTGGATCCGGGGAAAGCCCAGTATTCGCTCCTGCTCTATCCGAACGGCGGCGTTGTTGATGACATCATTATCTACCGACGCCCGGACAACACCGGATTCTTCATCGTTCTGAACGCGGCCAATACCGAGAAAGACATTGATTGGCTGCGGGAGAAGAAGCAGGAACGGTCCGACCTTGACGTGACGCTCGATCACTCGTCGGATCGCACCGGGATGATCGCGATCCAGGGCCCGCGAGCGGAGCAGGTGCTTCAGAAAATCACCGACCAGGACCTTTCCAGCGTGGAGAACTTCAGCGCTGTCTATGCGAATGTCGCCGGGGCGCCATGCATGGTCGGTCGAACCGGATACACCGGTGAAGACGGCTTCGAGGTGTACTCGCCGATCGATTCAATCCTGGACATCTGGAAGTCGCTTTTCGAGCACGGCCAGGACGAGGGCATTCGGCCGATCGGGCTTGGTGCGCGCGATACGCTGCGGCTCGAAGCCAAGATGGCCCTCTACGGCCAGGAACTGTCGCCGGAGATCACGCCGCTCGAAGCGCGACTCGGCTGGGCCGTCAAACTCGACAAGGAAGACTTCGTGGGGCGTGAGAGCCTGCTCAAGCAGAAAGAAGATGGTCTGAGGCGACGGCTTGTCGGGTTCAAGCTGGTTGAGCGTGGCGGGACGCCCAGGACGCATTATGAGATTCAGGTTGACGGCAAGACCGTTGGCGAAGTCACCAGCGGCACTCGCTCACCAACCCTGGGTGAAAACATCGGCCTGGGGCTGATTGACGTAGAATATGCCGGCGTCGGGAAGCCGCTGGATATCATAGTCCGGGACAGGCCGGTGCGGGCCGAACAGGTCCGAACGCCGTTCTATCAGCGAGGGAGTTAGGGGGCGCCGATCCGGCGCGAAGACGAGGAAGGGATCAACACGATGGTGGAGATCAAGTCCGATCGACGGTACACCAAGACCCACGAATGGGTGAAAATCGACGGTGACACCATTACGATGGGCGTGTCGGACTTCGCACAATCCGAGCTTGGCGATATTACGTACCTTGAGTTGCCGGAACCTGGGGAATCAGTTACCCGGTCGGAGCCGCTGGGGGTTATCGAATCGGTCAAGGCCGCCTCGGACATCTATTCCCCGGTCAGCGGTGAGATTGTGGAGGCGAACGACCAGGTTGTTGACGCCCCCGAATCGGTGAACTCGTCTCCGTACGATGACGCGTGGCTGGTGAAGATCAAGATGAGTGATCCTTCGCAGGCGGAAGAACTGATGGACAGTGCCGCGTACGAGAAGTTCGTCGAATCAGAGGGCGGACACTAGCGGACCCTGCCGCGCCG
>SKKR01000050.1 GCA_007123655.1 Thermomicrobiaceae bacterium | reverse complement strand
CGAGGTTGCGGAGGCCCTTCGGAAACGAGGCGTAACGAATCTTTACGCCCATCAGGCCGAGGCCATCGAACACGTCACGGCGGGCCGGAATACGGCTGTTGTCACTGGGACCGCGTCCGGAAAGACTCTCTGCTACAACGTACCGGTGCTGAATGCGCTGGCGGAAGACGACACCACCAGGGCGCTCTACGTCTTCCCGACCAAGGCGCTGGCTCAGGATCAGTACTCCGCACTGTATTCGCTCATCGAAGCGGCAGGGCTGGACATCAAGACGCACACCTATGATGGAGACACGCCCGGGAACATCCGGCGCATGATCCGGAGCGCCGGGCATATCGTCCTTACGAACCCGGACATGCTGCATTCCGGGATCCTGCCTCATCACACGAAGTGGCATAACCTGTTCGAGAACCTCAAATTCGTGGTCATCGATGAGATGCACGGGTATCGCGGGGTGTTCGGCTCACACATGGCGAACGTGCTGCGACGTCTCCGGAGGGTGTGCCGTCACTACGGGGCTGATCCCGTGTTCATCTTCGCATCCGCCACGATCGCGAATCCCGGAGATCTTGCATCCGGCCTGATCGAAGACGACGTCGAAGTGGTTGACACGGACGGCGCCCCGCGCGGCCGCCGAGAGATCGTCTTTCTCAATCCACCGGTGGTGAACCAGCAGCTTGGGATTCGCCGGTCGGTTGTGCTGGAGGCGAACCGGGTCGCGTCCTATCTGCTCGAGCGCGGTGTTCATACGATCGTGTTCACGAGGGCGCGGACGACCGCCGAAGTGATGCTCACCTACCTGCGAGAGTCGCTCCCGACGGATCTCGCCGGGAAGAACGCGGTTCGAGGCTATCGTGGCGGGTACCTTCCGCAGCAACGACGGGAAATCGAGCGAGGACTCAGAGACGGATCCGTGCGCGGGGTCGTGTCAACGAACGCGCTGGAACTCGGAGTTGACATCGGTTCCCTCGACGCAAGTGTGATGGTCGGATATCCGGGAACGATTGCCAGTTCGCTGCAACAGTCCGGCCGGGCGGGAAGGCGAGACTCACCTTCCCTTTCGGTACTGGTTGGCTCGTCTGCTCCGATGGATCAGTTCCTGATGGCGAACCCCGAGTATTTCTTCGATCGGAGTCCGGAGAATGGACTGATCAACCCGAACAATCTCCTCGTCCTTCTTGACCACGTGAAATGTGCCGCATTCGAGCTACCGTTCCGGGACGGGGATACCTTCGGGCTCGAGCAGCCAACCGAGTTGTTGGAGTATCTGACCGAGCATCGCGTGCTCCATCACGCGGGGGACACCTGGTACTGGACCGATCAGACCTATCCCGCAGAGGAGATTAGCCTGCGAACGGCTGCAAGGGACAATGTCGTCATTATCGATCACGGTGAGACCGGCAAGCCGCGAGTCATCGGCGAGATCGACAGCTTCGCGGCGCCCATGCTGGTTCATACTGAGGCGATCTATATCCACGAGGGTCGGCAGTACCATGTCGACCGGCTGGACTGGGACGAGAAAAAAGCGTACGTACATCCAGTCAATGTGGACTACTACACCGACGCGAACCTCGCCGTTCGAGTTCAGGTGATCGACCAGTTCTCGGATGGCCCACCGGAAGCCGAGCGGCATCACGGTGAAGTCCTCGTCGGCGGAATCGTGACGATGTACAAGAAGATCAAGTTGCATACGCATGAGAACGTTGGCTGGGGGAAGGTCCACCTGGAGGAACAGCAGATGCACACAACCAGCTACTGGCTCTCGCTGCCGCCGGCGACGACCGGCACGCTGGCGGAACCGGACCTTGAGGGCGGCGTTACCGGCCTTGCGAATCTGCTCCGCAACGTAACGCCGATTTTCCTGATGTGTGATACGAGAGATATCGGCGTATTCCCGCAGGTCAAGTCACCGTTCACCGGTCGTCCGACGATTTTCCTGTACGACCAGTACCCTGGCGGGATCGGGTTTAGCGAGAAGCTCTATGACCTTCATCCGGAGCTGTTGCGGGCCTGCTTCGACCTGGTCTCCAGATGCTCGTGCGACGCTGGATGTCCATCCTGTGTCGGCCCGGTGGATGAAGTGGGTGAGCGAGCGAAGGCGAACACCACAGGAATGCTCACGTATCTGCTGGGATCGCACCGCGTCGAATCGGCGGCGCCCGCGACGTAGACTGCCTGATCCTGACAAGTTGATAGATTCTTTGACCCGGAACAACCATCGGGATATACTTCTCCGGATTAAGCGGGCATGGGATTTTATCCGCATGTCTGTCGGGCGAAGGGGATGGTTTCTTTGACCGGGCGTCGGTACTGTCCACATTCAGCTCTGCGAGCGCGCACGGCCTTTGGGTTTCTGGCCAGACCCGAAGGCTTTTTTATTGTCCAGGATGAGGAGGCGCTGGATTGAGTGACTCTATCCTGATTCACGGCGGCCGGCTGATCGACCCCGTGCAGGGCATCGACGGAGAACGCGATCTGCTCCTTCGTGCCGGCGTCGTCGAACGCATCGCCCCAAACATTGATCGAACAACCGCTGATCGGGTGATCGATGCCTCGGGTTGCCTGGTTACACCCGGACTGATCGATACCCACGTTCATTTTCGGGATCCGGGGTTCACCGAGAAAGAGACGCTGGAAACCGGTGCCGCCGCCGCGGCCAGTGGAGGGTTCACAACGGTCTGCTGCATGCCGAACACGAGTCCGGCGCTCGATACGCCGGACCGGATCAGGGATATCGTCGAACGGTCCCGCAGCCTTCCTGTTCGAGTCCATCCGATTGGAACGATCTCGTCTGGCAGAGAAGGGTTCGAACTGGCCGATCTTCGCGGGATGGCGGATGCCGGCGCAATCGGATTCTCCGATGACGGAGACAGCACGAAAAGCAGCGCGGTCATGAGGAAAGCGCTGGCCCTGTCTCGTGAACGTGACCTCCCGATTATGGTCCACTGTGAGGACTGGACGCTGATCGAGGGCGGAGCGATTAACGAAGGCCCGGTTTCCAGAGAACTCGGGGTGCCGGGCCTGACATCCGCGGCGGAAGAGATCATCATCGGGCGGGACATTGAGTTAGCTCGCCTGACTGGCGGCTGGTTGCACGTGCTGCACGTCACGACGGCGCGCGGAAGAGACCTGGTCCGCCAGGCGATCCGCGACGGCCTGCGCGTCACCGCGGAGGTCATGACGCACCACCTGCTGATGACGGACGAGTGGGTCGCCGGGCGGCGCCGCTTCGTGGGAAGCGAGGAGGTTCATTCAGGGCCTTCCCCGGATCCGAACGCGAAGGTAAATCCGCCCTTGCGCTCCGAATCAGATGCCCGGGCCCTGCTCGAGGG
>SKKR01000334.1 GCA_007123655.1 Thermomicrobiaceae bacterium | reverse complement strand
TCGCCGAACTCGGTGGTCGCGACAGCGGCGGGATGAACGTATACGTCAGCGAACTCAGCCAGTGGCTCGCCCGCAACGGGATAAATGTCGACATTTTTACTCGACGGACCGATCCAGCCACCTCGCGCATACTCGAGATGGATTATGGACTCCGGCTCGTCCAGATCGAAGCAGGTCCTGCTCACCCCGTCGACAAGGACGAACTCTTCTGCCATATGCCGGACTTCGCCAGTGAGATGGCCTATTTCGCGTTGCGTGAGGGTGTGCGCTATGACGTCGTCCACGGCCACTACTGGCTGTCGGGGTGGACCGCACAGTTGCTCAAGGAACACTGGCACAAACCCTCCGTGCAAATGTTCCACACCATGGCTCACCTGAAGAACGCGGTCGCTACGGAAGAACACCGGGAAACCACCCTGCGCCTGCAGATCGAGCGTCGTCTGATCGAGGTAAGCGACGGGCTGATCGCCGCCAATCCCCACGAGCGCAAGGAGATGATCGAGCGTCTCGGAGCCCAGCCGGACCAGATTCACCTGGTCCCGCCCGGCGTTGACCTCGAGCTTTTCCAACCACATGACCGGGACGAATCGCGGGCGCGTCTCGATCTGCCGGACGGACCGCTGATCCTGTTCGTGGGCCGAATCGATCCGGTCAAAGGGATCGATACGCTCTTCGAGGCATTCCAGCGGTTGCTGCACTCACGCGATTGGGCGGGGACTGAACCGAAACTGGTATTTATCGGCGGCTTGATCGATGCCGGAAACGGAGGGATGGACCCTGACCTGCAGGATCTCGCTCGATCTGCCGAGCGACTCGGGGTGAGCGACCATGTGCTGTTCCGTGGCTCGCAACCCCGCGAACTGCTCCCGCTGTACTACAGTGCGGTCGACGTCTGCGCCGTCCCCTCCCGCTACGAATCGTTCGGCCTCGTCGCAGTCGAGGCGATGGCCTGTGGCACGCCGATTGTCGCCTCGCGCGTTGGTGGGCTGCAGTTCACGATTCGGGACGGGGAGTCCGGGTTGCTAGTCCCACACTCGGATCCGGTTGCGCTCGCGAACGCCCTGGAGCGCTCGCTGACTGACGATGAGCTGATCAGTCGCGCCGAAGCGGGAGCGCGGCGCGCGGCGATCCGGTACTCGTGGCAGGTGGTCACCTCGTCGGTTATCGATGTGTATCAGCAGCTGATAGACGCGGCGGAGCCGGAGCCGGTCTCTCTTCGGATCGCGCGGTAGCGTCCAGGCAGCAGAATAGGCGCATAGCCGCTATACTCATGCCGGTATAGACGTCAGTTGGAAACGCTCCAGTTGCCGTCTCGTTGACGTGAGAGAGCGGAACGCTCGCACGGAAGGAATCCTCCACAGATGCCAGCGGTTATCGATCCCAACACCTGTGACAAGAACTGGGCGGCGTGTTTTCCGGCGAAAATGTGCCCACAGAGCGCGTTTTCGTTCGATACGGTACAGAACCTGGTTGTGATCGATGATTCGCTCTGCGGCGACTGTCCGGGTCCGTGCGTCAACTTTTGCGATCAGTACGCCATCCGGTACACGCCTGACCACGCCGAGTTCGATATTCTGAAACGACAGACGCTTGGAGAGGTCACGGCGGAAGAAGCGGCTGAAGAGCGCAACAAGCTCAAGGAAGAAGAGAAGAAACAGGAAGCTCAGGAGGCAGAACAGCAGCAGGGCGCAACGGTCAACGCCACCGTCGAAACGTTCAACGACACGGTGTTGAAGTCGGAACTCCCGGTGATCGTGGACTTCTGGGCGCCATGGTGCGGTCCATGCCAGCAAATGGCGCCGGTGTTCGAGAAACTCGCCGAGCAGTATCAGGGGAGTATTCTGTTCGCCAAAGTAAATACGGACGAAGAGCAGCACCTCGCCGCGCAGTATCAGATCACATCGCTTCCCACCACCGCGCTATTCTTCCAGGGTCAGCTTATCGACAAGTTCGCCGGCGCCCTCTCGGAACAGCAGCTACAGTCCCTCGCCTATCAGTTCCTGGCGGCGATCCGGGCACAGTCGAGCGGCGAAGCCGACGCTTCGGACGACATCATCACCTCATCCTGACAATCTAGCAACTCATCTGACTCAGCGCTTTTCGGCCTGCGCCGGGACGACCTAACGTGCGCCGGTCCAGTCTGGCACTGACATTGCGTTTCCCCCTGCATGGGAGATGAACGTGTTCGTCGGTTCTCCGAGGATGTTCGACGCGAGCGAGAGAAACGAACTGGACAGAATCGCCAGCCAGCCAGCGAACAATTCCTTCCCAAACCTGAAGCCGTCATCGCGCGGAGGGAGATCAGACATGACCGCGAAGATTCGCGACGCCGTTATCGTGATCACCGGGGCGTCGAGCGGAATTGGACGCGCAACCGCTCTCGAGTGCGCCCGGAGAGGCGCAAGCGTCGTTGTCTCCGGCCGTCGGCACTCAGCGCTTAACGAACTCGCCCGACAGTGCGAGGACGAGGGAGGGGGCGCGATCGCCGTCCCGGCAGATGTCAACGACCCCGAAGCGATGAAACACCTGGCGCGAGAAGCGGTTGACCGGTTTGGCCGCATTGACGTCTGGTTCAACAACGCGGCGGTGACTGTCGCGGGGTACTTCGACGAAGTGCCTGAGGACGTGTATCGTCAGGTTATCGAGACCAACCTCTTTGGGGTGATCAACGGGACGCGAGCCGCCCTGCCGTACTTCCGGGAGCAAGGACGCGGCACGCTGATCAACCATTCGTCCGTTATCGGCAAATTCGGGACGTCAAAATTCAGCGCCTACTCGACCAGTAAGGCGGGAATCATCGGCTTCTCGGAGAGCCTCCGGCAGGAGATGCGCGGCACCGGTATCGACGTCTGCGTTGTGTTGCCGGCGGCTATCGACACGCCGATCTATAACCAGGCCGCCAATTTCAGTGGCCTGACGGTCAAGCCGGTCGATCCGATCTATCCGGCCAGCCAGGTGGCCCGCGCGGTCTGCAGTCTGATCGAGCGACCGAGGCCCCAGGTCTACGTGGGCGCGACCGGGAAGCTGGTATCGCTTATCCGGGAGGTCGCTCCATACGCGTTGACCGATCGCCTGATCGGCAGAACGTGGGAGCAGGATCACTTTACAGCCAGACCCGCCGACAGGCACGGCGGCAATGTGTTTGAACCGGATGCCAACCACCAGACCGTGAGCGGGGGATGGCCATCCAGTCAACCCAGCCGCACACCGTACCTGCTCGCGGGACTGGCAACCGTCATTCTTCCGGCAATTGTGTTGTGGCGTCGATCAAACGGGGCTCGAGGGTCCTGAACCAGCCGCGGACCGAGGCGATCCAGGCGGCGAGAGGTTGCCTC
>SKKR01000132.1 GCA_007123655.1 Thermomicrobiaceae bacterium | reverse complement strand
CTCCAGAGATCACACCGGGTGGCGCGAAGCTCAGGGCACTGCGCGAGCGAATGCACGTCACCCAGCTTCAAGTCGAGCTCGATGCGGAACTCGGAACGGGGTATCTGCAGCGGCTCGAATCCGGTCGCGTACGTCAACCGGAACGGCTGACCCTGCAGCGGATACTTTATGCACTTGGCGCGCAATTCAATGAGCGGCGGGATGTTCTGGAGGCGTTCGGCTATACGGTGCGGATCGATCCACCGACTCCGCGCCACTACGAATGGGCGATATCACTCTCGTGGCAGGAGTTGGCTGAGTTCCCGTTTCCGGCATATGTGCTCGACTGCCGGCACCGGCTGGTGAGCTGGAATAAGAGATTTCCACTGCTCCTCGGACCGAACAAGGACCTCGTCGTCGCATCGCAACTCACCGATAGATCGTTTCTGGGAACTTGGTTCGATCCCGGCTCGCCGTTGTATCCACTGATTGCGGAACCGGACGAACTCTATCCGGCGTTGCTTCGCGCATTTCGGCACGAGATGCGGCAGTATCAGTATGCGTCCTGGTATGAAGATGTCATGGACGAGCTGCGGCAGTTTCCACTGTTCGTCCAGTACTGGGACCGTCTGAACGATCGTCCGCAGCACACTGGCGCGGGCAGAGCGCTCGTTCCGCTACGTCTCGTTCTCCCCGACGGCGCAGAGGCGCGGTTCCGGCTCTCCGCCGAGCCGTTCACTCGCGACTCCAGATTCAGGATCGTGTATTACTTCCCGGACGATGCGGAGACGTTTGCGATCTGCGAGAACTGGTACTCGGTGGCGACATAGTCGCGCACGTGACGAACCTGCCGCTATGAGACCGGCCCTATCCAGTGTTCGTAGATTGCTTTCGAGACATCCCCGACCAGCAGCGTTGCCGCGACACCGTCCGGAGCCCCTTTGGTGAAGACAGCCAGGGCGTAGGCAGGTCCGTCCGGCGGATAGACGATCCCTGCGTCGTTCCGGACACCGCGGAGAGAACCGGTCTTGTGGGCACATACCACACCGGTTGGGAGGCGAGCGGGGATGCGCTCGCTCTGCTTCTGTCGCTTCAGAATGTCCAGAACCGAGTCACGGGCCTGTTCGCTCAGACCTTCGCCGTTCTGGATCGCCTCGTGCAGGCGAACCATGTCTCCTGGCGTAGTGATGTCGTTGTCCGGCGTCTCCCGGAACGCGTTGGCATCCCAGGGGGCGTCCGTCGATTTCAGCAATGATTTGACGTGCTCATAGGTGTTGGCAGGATCGTCCGGATCCAGATTCTGCAGCCCGCAGAGCAGTCCCCAGGTGCCCATCGGAATAGAGGTGGTGGTCATCCCGAGATCGGAAACTGCCGCCTGAATCGCGTCCCTCCCAAGGAGATCATAGATAATGTCGGTTCCCGCGTTATCGCTGATCACGATCATCAGCGTCGCGATGTCCCTTATAGTGAGCGCCGCGCCGGCATCGAGGTCCTGAATCACGCCGGATCCGGGTATCCGGTGACGGTCTTCAATCGTGATTCGATCTGCTGGATCGATCTTGCCCTGATCAACCTGCCGGTACAGCTCATACAGCAAGACCGTCTTGAACGTGCTGGCGGTGGGGAAGATGGTGTCTTCGTTGTAATAGATTACATCCCCGGTCTTGAAGTTCTGGGCCGCCACACCGAGCGTTCCGCCGAACGGCGACGCATCCGCGAGCGACTTGATCTGCTGGACGACCTGACTACTCATTGCTTCCCTCTCTCCATCGATCCTGGTTCCGGATAGACAGTATCACGGGGTGATTTTCGGTCCAATCCGGGCGCCAGGATGTGAGAAGAATTTAAAGGCGTCCCTCACGGGCTGAATGCTATACTGCGGCCCGAGGAAGCTCTCGACAACGTCAATGAAGACTTCAGATAAATGAAGACCACGGTTCGCGCACGCGAACCGAATCCAGAAAGCAGGCTGTTTTATGGGAGACTCGTTTGCCGGAACCGTTACCAGGGCGCCTCAGGAACTCGAGAAGGACGCGCTCGAGCACGTCTGGATTCATACGACTGAGTGGGTGCGCCTGGCGGAAGAGGGTGGCCTGCGCGTGTTCGAGCGAGGCGAGGGATCGACCCTGTACGACGTACACGGAAACGCCTACCTGGACGGGATTTCCGGACTCTGGGTCGTCAACGCCGGGCACGGCCGACGCGAGATCGGCGAAGCCATGGCCGAACAGGCCGCGAAGGTCGCCTACGTCTCGAGTGCCTCGTACACCACGGTGCCGTCTGTTCAGCTTGCCAACGTACTTGCAGAGCTGACTCCTGGAGACCTGAATCGCATCTTCTTCTGTTCCGGCGGTTCCGAGGCAGTCGAGAGCGCCGTCAAGATCGCCAAGCAGATCCAGTCCATGCGTGGGTTCCCCCGCCGCTACAAGATTATCGCCCGACGCGGCAGCTACCACGGTGCCACATACGGGGCGATGAGCCTGACCGGAGACCGGAAAGAGGAGTACTTCGGCCCGTTCATGTACGGCGTCCATCACGTCCCGTCGCCGAATCGCTATCGCAACGATTTCAACCTCGAGGGCGAAGCCGGGGATCTGATGTGCGCGGATTACATCGAGCAGGAGATTCTGGCACAGGGTCCGGAGTCGGTCGCTGCGGTGATCGGGGAACCGGTATCGACTTCGAACGGCGTGCACGTCCCGTCTCCGAAGTACTGGCAACGCCTGCGCGAGATCTGTGACAAGCACGGCGTCCTGCTGATCATGGATGAAGTCATCAACGGCTTTGGCCGCACCGGAAAGATGTTCTGCACCGAGCACTTTGGCATGCAGCCGGACCTGATGACGATGGCGAAGGGCCTCTCCTCCGGCTATGCCCCCGCCGCGGCGGTCGCGGTGAGCGAGAAGGTGTACGACATCTTCAAGGAACAGAAAGACAAGTCGCTCGCGCACCTGTTGACCTTCGGTGGACAGGCGGTCGCGGCAGCCGCCGCGCTCAAGAACCTGGAGATCATGCAGGACGAAAGCCTGCCGAAACAGAGCGCGGAGAAGGGCGAGTACGTCAAGAGCAAACTCGAAGGTCTCCTGGAGCATCCCACTGTGGGCGATGTCCGCGGGCTCGGGCTCATGTGCGGTCTCGAGATCGTCAAGAACAAGGAATCAAAGGAGCGCTGGGGTAAGGGGCACGACTACCTGAAGGCGCTGGACCGGATCCTCAACGCCAAGGGCATGATCACCCGTGTCTGGGACATCATCCATGTCGCCCCGCCGCTCGTGGTGACGAACGAGGAGCTGGATCGCATGGTTCAGATGATTGACGAGAGCCTGACCGAAGCGGAGGCACAGTTCCAGGGCGAGATCGGCACCTAG
>SKKR01000156.1 GCA_007123655.1 Thermomicrobiaceae bacterium | reverse complement strand
CCTCCAGCGCTTCGCGCTGGCGGATGTTTTCAACGGTGGGATTGCCGAGCTGCGGCCCGCCGAGCCCGAAAAACCGGACGAAGAAGTTCCCGCGGCGGGTCCACTTCTGGTTGTCGACGACGACCGTACCCGGAACCGCTCGGGGGGTGATAACAACGAGCCCGGCCGGCGAGATCAGGATGTGTTCCGGCTTCCACCCGTTCATCTGTGGGAAGTGGACCAGCGCGTAGCGATCGTTGAGGCGACGCAGCAACTGATCGAGCACTTCGTCCGCCCTGGGGCTTCGATTCCATTTCGTAATCTGCTGCATGCCCGCGTTGAAAACCAGAAATCCGACGATGAGTAGGCCGTACGCCGGGATAATGAGTTGCGGATCCAGCACCATCACCATCGCACCACCAAGCGCAAGAACGCCGAGGAATACGGTCCAGCGGGAAATCCGCTTGCGCCGGTTCAGATAGCCAACATTGCGGACGACGCGCATCTGCCTTCCAATCCCGGGAGTTTCGGCGGGGCCTTCATTCATAGTCAGCACGAGCGAAAGAGACGCTCGTTGATCGCCACGACTAGCATGCCATAATCAGATACGGAGCGGAACCAGACGCCCGCCGGTTGCTTGACAACGACCGCCCCGGACGGGGCAGAATCAAGCGGCTCGGGTGCCTGGGCTGGCAATCGCAGAGGAATCACATCTCGTGACAAATGCCTCAACGATTCCGGATGTGTCCGTCGTTGTCGTGTCCTGGAATACCAGGAAGCTGCTCCTCGAATGCCTGGCGTCACTCGAACGTGATCAACTCTGCTCGGGTCTGTCCGTCGAGACCATCGTGGTCGATAACGCGTCCGATGACGAAAGCGCGGCGGCGGTAGCGTGCAGCTTTCCGGACACGGACGTTGTGGCGCTCGGGGAGAATATCGGATTCGCGGCCGCGAACAACCTGGGCATAGAACGGTCCTCCGGGCGGTCGATCCTGATTCTCAACCCTGATACGGTGGTCCAACCGGGCGCGCTGGCGGCCCTGTGGCGAACGCTCAACGCGGCCGGTCACGTGGGGATGACCGCGCCGGTCCTGCTGAATCCGGACGGGACGGTTCAGTCCGCGGGATACAGGTTTCCCGGGATGACGCAGGCACTGCTGGACATCTTTCCCGTGCACCCGCGAATCGCCGGAAGCCGGTTGAATGGTCGCTTCTCACCGGGAGACGGATTCACCCCGTTCCGGATCGATCATCCGCTCGGGGCATGCATGCTGGTCCGGCGTGAGGTGGTGGACCGGGTCGGCGACTTCGATACTGGATACTTCCTCTACAGCGAGGAGATCGACTGGTGCCGGCGAATCACTGATGGCGGATGGACGATTCTCTGCGCCCCGTCAGCACGTGTGGTTCACCTCGGAGGGCAGAGCACCGGTCAGGTCGCGGGACGGACACAGCAAATGCTGCATCAGAGCCGGGCGCGCTACCTCAGGAGCTGGAAGTCAACGGAGTTTCTCTCCGCGCTGAACATGTTGATCCGCTTCGGAGCAACCATGCGGCGTATTGGACTCCCGGTTCCCACGGGCGGCCGGACTCCAGATGAACTCCTCGAAATCGCGTCCTTCTATCATCCAGCGAGGAAGTCCAATGGTTGACAGAGACCCGAACGGCAGCCCGCTGACGGTTGTTGTCCTGACGCTCGATGAAGAGCAACACCTGCCACAATGCCTTGCCAGCATCAGCGGTCTGACCGATAGCATTCTCCTGCTCGATTCCGGAAGCACGGATGCGACCCTGGAGATCGCCCGGCAATACGCGTCCAGCATCCACCACAGACCGTTCGATGGATACGCCAGTCAACGCAACGCCGCGCTCGAGCTGGTTGATACCGAATGGGTGCTGTTTCTCGATGCAGACGAGTATCTGACTGAAGCGCTCAACGAGGAAATCCGCGCCAGACTCGCTTCGTCCGATCCGGGCATTGCCGGGTACCGGATTCCCCGGGAAAACCGGTTCGGGAACAGAACGCTGCGGGGCGGCGGGTGGTGGCCGGACTGGCAATTGCGGCTGTTCCGCCGGAATTCGGGCCGCTACGACCCTGACTACCAGGTACACGAGCGGCTCACCATTGCCGGGGAGACCGGTCACCTCCAGCACCCGCTGATCCACGACAACTTCGCGTCGTTCTCGGAGTTCAGACGGATCCAGCGCCGTTACGCTTTCATGCAGGCGGAACAACACGTTCGCGTGGGTAATACCGGTCGTCGCCGGACGATCGTGGGCCGTCCCGCCCGGGAGTTCTGGCGGCGCTTCTTCCGACTCCGGGGCTACCGGGACGGCCTGCTTGGCCTGCTGCTGGCGCTCAGCATGGCCTGGTACGAGTTCCAGACCTGGCGAATGGTTCGCGGCGCGGAGCCGGCTGCCCCGGCCAGGCGCGCGGTCCCGCCGGAAGGGGCTGTAGAGCTGTCCGAACCTGACCACTCGCTCGAGCTGAGCATCGTCATCGTCAGCTACAACACGAGTGATCTGCTCACCAGGTGCCTCTCCTCGATCGAAGCATGGCTGGAAGCGAACAGTCACACGAGCGAGATCATCGTTGTCGACAACGCGTCCACCGACGGCACAGCGGCAATGCTGAAGCGCAGGTATCCGGAAGTTCAATTGATCGAAAACCTCGGTAACGCGGGATACGCCACCGCGAACAATCAGGGAATTCGCGCGGCGCGCGGGCGATACATCGTGCTCCTCAACGCGGACACGACGGTAATCGGGGACGCTTTCGGACAACTTATGACGTTTCTGGACGATCATCGGAACGTTGGCGTCGTCGGGCCGCGGCTGGAGTACCCGGATGGCTCGACACAGTCCTCACGGCGTCGCTTTCCAACACGCCTGACGGGGTTTCTGGAGAGCACGATTATTCAGGAGTACTGGACCGACAACAGGGTGGTGCGGCGCTACTACCTGCAGGACAGGCCCGAAGACCGGACCCAGCAGGTGGACTGGCTCGTTGGCGCGTGCCTGATGGTCCGACGCGAAGCGGTCCAGCAAGCCGGCCTCCTCGATGAACGCTTTTTCATGTATTCAGAGGAAGTCGAGTGGTGCCACCGCTTGACGCGTTGCGGATGGCGTATTATGTATCTTCCGGCGGCGACGGTCGTCCACCACGAGGGCGCCAGCAGCAGCCAGAACGTTCCCGCCCGGCAGATCCACTTTGATTCAAGCAAGGTCCTGCTGTACCGAAAACTATTCGGTGAACCGACGGCCTGGGCGCTTCACCTGTTTCTGCTGATGACCTATCTGATCCGCATTCTGATCGAGACGGTAAAGGGAGTGATCGGCCACAAGCGTCAGATGCGCTGGCAGCGAGTCGG
>SKKR01000480.1 GCA_007123655.1 Thermomicrobiaceae bacterium | reverse complement strand
GATGACTCCACCACCCAGAATCGCCAGCGCGACTGGCAGGACGCGCCAGGCAATGAACGCACCGGTGAAGGCGGCCAGAAGCGCAAGATTGACATAGGTAATCTCGTGGGTGGTCATCACAAAACCGACGGACGCAACCGCCAGGATGATCCACCGGGATTCCGGTTTCTCAAGATACCGGACCACCGCGATGAAGAGCAGAAACGCGCCAACGACCGCGAAGATGTCATGCCGGATGAACCGGCTGTAGTAGAGAATCGACGGCGAGACGAGAATGAGCAGCGACGTTGCGATGGCCCCCCAGGACCCGAGCAGATTTCTGCTACGCAATAACCAGGGAAGCATGACCAGGAGGATGCCGAAGATAGCCGCGGTTAGACGCGAGGTGTAGTCCGAATCTCCGAACAGCAGGTAGGTCAGCGCGTTGGCGTGAAACAGGAACGGTCCGTGCATCATCGGGTGATGGGAGTATCCCATTCCCTCCGAGAAGACCCACGAATAGTACGTGTGGAGGCTCTCGTCGTGATGCAACGCTCGGTTGCCCAGATCCCAGAGCCTTGTGACCGAGGCTGCGACGAAGATGAACGCCCAGATTACGTGCGCAACAGTGACGTTGAAACGGATCGCGTCCGTCAGGTCCGGTTCTCGCCGGCCCAACACACCGGTGCCGGATTTGTCCGCCTTTTCGTTGTCAGAATTGATCGACACAAGCGGCTGTCCAGTAGACTTGATCAACTAACAACACGTGTCCGGAGTCGACGTTCATCTGGCGGCGATTTCTATGCCGCTGATTCTACACACGACCCCACGTTCGTACGATTCGAGATCCGCCCGGGGGATCAGCGGGCAGGAGGGCTCACGCAGTGCAGGAACCAGAGCCGAGAAAAGTCTCGCTCTTCGTTGTGTCCGACGGTGGCGGAGCGACTGCCGAAGCGGTTGCCGAGGCGGTTGCCGTCCAGTTTCCGGGCGTGCATTTTCAGATCGAGCGTTATCCGGGCGTTCGCACGCGGGAACAGGTGTTGACGGTTGTCCGGGAGGCCGAGCGACACCGTGGGATCATCGTACACACGATCGTCATGACGGAGATCCGGCGGTTGCTCCTACGCGAGTGCCGGCAGCGCGTGCTCGATCACGTTGATTTGATTGGGCCGCTTCTGGGACAGGTCTCGCAGAAAGTCGAGATGCGCCCCTTGCTTCGCCCCGGTGTCAGCCGTGGGTTGAGCGATGATTATTTTCAGCGGATCGAGGCCATCCAGTTCACGGTCCAGCACGACGACGGCCAGGGACTCGAAACCATCGACCAGGCCGACATCGTGCTGACCGGCGTTTCCCGGGCGTCCAAGACGCCGCTGAGCGTGTTTCTGTCGATGCGTGGCTGGAAGGTCGCGAACGTGCCGATCGTTCTCGGCGTCGATCCACCTCGTGAGTTGTACGAAGTAGATCAGCGAAAGGTCGTGGGCCTGACAATCTCGCGAGAAGAACTCGTGCAGATCCGGAAACACCGGATCGAAGCGCTCGGCACCGGCGGCGGCGAGTACGCCGATCCTGACAAAATCTCTGAAGAATTGGCATACTGCCGCAGATTGTTCCGGAGAGGCTATCCATGGCCGATCGTCGATATCACCGGCAAGTCGATCGAGGAATCAGCCAAAGAGGTAATCTCCTGGATCGAAAGCCAGCGAGTGACAGCTGGGTTCGTTGAAGAGCCGGCGCTCGATTCTTAGGAGTGGAGACGGAGCGAGATGCGATTGCGATGGATCGGGGTCATTGTCGTTTCGCTGGTGCTGCTGACGTCCGCCGCCTGCGTCGGCGCGGTCGTGGCGCTGGGAATCACGCAGGCAGACGTTCCGACCGGTGACCACGTCGCCGTAATTGAGATTCATGGTCCCATTATGAGCAGTGATCCCGGCGGACTGTTCGCGGCAAACATTGCCAGCGCAGAGCGGATCGTCGAACAGCTCGACCAGATTCGGGACGATTCGAGTGTTAAGGCGGTCGTCCTCGACATCAATACGCCAGGCGGCGGGGTCGTTGCCTCTGAGCAGATCTACGAAGCGGTCCTGCGCGTTCAGGACGAAGGCACCCCGGTCATCGCCTACTTCGGTGACACGGCGGCGTCCGGAGGGTACTTCATTTCCGCGTCGGCGGATCAGATCGTGGCGAACCCTGCGACGATCACCGGGAGCATCGGTGTGATTTCGCAGATCCCGAACATGGAAGAGCTGTTTGACAAGATCGGCGTCGAGCTGCAGACGATTCAGACTGGCGAGTTCAAAGACATGATGCAGCCATCTCGCCCGCTCACCGAGGCTGAACGAGAGATAATTGGCTCGATCCTGGATGAGAGCTACGAGCGGTTCGTGGAGATCATCGTTGACGGTCGGGACCTTAGTGAGACTGAGGTGCGTGAGCTGGCCGATGGGCGCATCTATAGCGGCCGGCAAGCGGCGGAGAACGGGCTCGTTGACGTGCTGGGTGACGAACGTGACGCGATCAGCCTGGCCGGTGAACTGAGCGGACTGGGTGATGATCCAGATGTCAGAGATTACACGCCGTCGCCCGATTTCTGGGACGTATTCGTGGGATTCACGAGCGGAGAGATCAACCTGCCGTTCTCGGCGCCGTTCGGAATCGACATTGATCCGCGGGAGATGCATCTCGAAATCAACTACGGGTCTCGATGATGGCTGAATACAGCGAATACCCCCCACGTCGCGACGCCACGGTATCCTCGGACGACCGCCCGGGAGCGTTGTGGCAGTTTGCCGACGATATCGCCGGCTCGCTGTTCTCTCCGGGCAAGAAACTCCGGGAGATCGGGGAACGCGAAGCAATCGTTTCGGCAATCATGCTGGTCGTGTTGATCGTGGGAATCGGTGTAAGCGGTCAGCTTGCCTTGCTCATCACGACGTTTGGCCAGCCGACAGGACCGGAAGCGGAGCTGTTCGGAGAGGCAGCCGCGGTCATTCCCGCGATGCAGGTCTCGAATGTGTTGTGGAATGTCGTGTGGGGCCCGGTGCTCTGGACGATGACCGCCGCTGGACTCTACGGGGTGACCTACCTCCTGGGCGGACGTGGGCGGTTCATTGCGTTGTGGGCGGCCAGCGGGTTCGCCTTGACGCCGCAACTTCTGGTCGCGCCTCTGGGACCGTTGAACGAAGCGCTGAGGCTGCTCGGAACAGGCTGGCAGTTTATGGGGTGGCTGACTCTCTTGCCGGTCACACTCGCGGCGTTTACCTGGACGCTGGTGCTGCTGGCAATTTCGGTAAGAGAGACAATGAGCGTCTCCGGTGGCCGAGCGGCCGCTTCGGTCGCAATTCTCGTCGGTGCGCTGTTCCTGCTTGGAATTCTGTT
>SKKR01000503.1 GCA_007123655.1 Thermomicrobiaceae bacterium | reverse complement strand
CGGCACAGCTCGTTGACGCGGTCGAGCGTGACGATGTCCGCGACCTTCCCGGTACAGGTGTTGTCGCTGACGATGATCATCATGACAAGCGCATCGAAGAATGAGATCTGGAAGCCGGGACGCAGGTGCTGGAACGTACCGCTGTTGTTGTTCTGGTATTTCGCCTCGATCACGAACGGGTCGTCCAGGGAGAGCCTGCCCTCGTTGACCTGTTTCAGCGCGGTCATAAGGATGGAGATCTTGCGCGTGCTGGCCGAAGGGACCACCACAGTCCCGTCTCGCTGGACCTCGAGGCCGGACCGAAGGTCCTTCAGAAACCAGTGCGTCCGGAACGCTTGTTCGTCGCACCGGCGGTTGAGCTCGGCTACGAGATGCTGCATTGGCTGATCCTTCTCACTGGGCACCACGGTGGCGATTGCACCGTGAGGCTCGCTGCAGTCGGCTTGGCCGCCTCCGTGGAGCGTACCTCAGAACTGTCTCGCATGGGACCGCGAGTTTCGCCCCTGCCCGGTTCGGTCCTTGCTCAGAGACGGATGGACGGATGCTTGACAGGGACAGAGGTGGCTGCTACGTTGTGGCTATCGATTGTCGACAATCGGCGAGAGGGATGGATGAACGAGACCCGAGCACGGTTCAACCCAGACGGAGGCTCTCTGATCGAAGACAGAAGCCTCGCGACCGAGGTGTACGCCGCTATCCTGCGCGCGATCCACAACCGTGAGATCCGACCGGGAGACTGGATCACCGAAACCGAGATCGCGACGCAGCTTGGGATAAGTCGCTCCCCTGTTCGTGAAGCGCTGGCGCAGCTCACCAACCAGGGGCTGATTGTTCGGGTACCACGACGCGGTAGCTACATCGCTACGCTGGATCAGGAGGATATCGCAAGTTTTCGGGACTGCAGGCAACTGATCGAGGGCTACGCTGCGCGCTCCCTGGCGGAGCGAATCACGCCGGAGGTGGTTGAGGCCCTGGAGGATCTCATTGATCAGATGGTTGATTCCGCGCGCAATCGTGACTGGATTCAGACGGTGTACCTGAACTCACAGTTTCACGAAACCGTGGTGAGAGCATGTGGGAACACGGTGCTGCACCGTCTCTGGGCATCGGTAGACCCCCTGGCCTGGCTGGTTGCCGCCACCAAAGAGCCCGGCCACGAACACGATCCAGCCGACCTGCAGGAGCGCCACCGTCACCTTCTGGAGTCACTGAAGTCAGGTAATCCGGACCGCGCCGAAGCAGACTTCCGGGCGCACGTGGCGGAGTCGCTCAGTGAGTGAGAGCCGGTTGACGGTGCTGAAGGCTCCGGGACCCGGAATTCGTGAACCGTTTGCGAGGAGAGAGAGGATCTGACGTGGACCTGTTTCATAAGCGATTGACCCGACGAAACTTCGTGCACCTGACCGCCGCGGTCTCGATGACCGCAGCGCTGGCCGCGTGCGCCGAAGACGATGACACCGACGATGTCGACGTTGAACCAGCTGATGACACCGACGACGAGCCCGCGGTCGACCCGGACGACGACACCGAGGATGAACCGGACGATGCCGAACCGGCCGACGATGACGAGCCGGATGATGTCCCGGACGTGGAAGGTGTTCAGTTCACCTACGGTGAGGGTGGCGAGTACACCGATTTCAACCCGTGGTCCTTCAGCGCCACGAACAACCACATCTACAATCAGATCTTCACCCGTCTCGTCTACCGGGACGGCTCCGGCGAGGTGCAGGAGGACATCGCGGAGTCCTGGGAGCTTGCCGATGATGCCATGTCCCTGACGTTCCAGCTTCGGCAGGACGTGTACTGGCACGACGGAGAGCAGTGCACCGCTGAAGACTTCGTCACGATGTTCGGCTACACACAGGACGACGAACTCAACGAGCAGCCGCCAGTCGCGACCCTCAGACGGCTGATCGAGCCGGTTGAGGACGTGGAGGCGACTGATGAGTTCACCCTGGAAGTGTCCTTCAGCGAGCCGACACCGTACGCGATGGACTTCTTCGACTTCTGGTTTGCCATCCGGATCGATGATCCGGACGACGTGACGTTCGTTTCGACGCTTCCGGTCGGCACGGGACCGTTCGTGGCCGAAGAGTGGCGCCCGGGCGAGTTTCTCCGGCTATCGGCGTTCGAGGACTTCTATCGCGAGGGCGAGCCGGGCGTTGACGCACTGGTCGTTCGCCGGTTCGAGGCGGCTGAGACGGTTGTCCCCAACCTCCGCGCGGAAGCGCTCGATGGTGCCTTTGTGACCCAGCTTGGCGAGCTCGAGCCTCTGGAAGATGACGACGAGCACTGGATCGAGATCAGCGAGACCGGCGGTGTTATCTACAACATCATCGTCAACACGAACATCCCGCCGTTCGATCAGCCGGAAGCCCGGCGGGCACTCTCGTACACGCTCAACCGGCGCGAGATGGTCGACGCCGCCTTCTTCGGCGTCGGCTCTCCCATCACGTCACCGTTCTACCATCCGGAGTCGCTCGGTTATGTCGAGGACCTCGTCCTGGCGCACGAGTTCGATCTCGACCGGGCCCGAGAGCTGTTCGAAGAAGCGGGCGTGACCGACCTCTCGGAAATCGAGATGACGATCAACGTCACACCGAACTGGCCGCAGATGGAGCTCTACTCGCTGATGTGGCAGCAGGATCTGGCCGAACTCGGCATCACGCTGAACGTGAATGAAGTCGAGACCGCGCTGTTCTACGACATCGGCGGGGATCCGGATCTGCTCGGGAACGAGTTGCACCCCTGGCTCAACGGCCGGACGACGCTCGACCCGGCGCTCTTCTTCGCCACTCAGATTCAGTACCGGGGTGGCGAGTCGAACACCTACGGCTACCGCAACGAGGAACTCGAGGATCTCGTTGCTGAAGGCGCAGTCGAACCGGACGAAGATCGCCGTCGGGAGATCTACCAGCGGGCGAACGAAATCACGGTGGAATCGTGTCACATGCTCCAGCTGGTCACGAACCCGCGCATCTGGGCGTTCAGTAACGCGGTGTCGGATATCTCGATCGACTTCATCGGGAACCTGCAACTCCGTCGGGCCAGTCTTAACGATTCGTAATCAGTCGCTGATGTGCCGGGGCGCTCCACGCGGCCCCGGCATTGACCACCTGACACGCGCCCGGAGGTTGAGACAGGGACACGAATGCAGCGGTACGTTGCCTATCGGCTACTGATGACCATTCCGACCCTCTTCTTCGCGTCGATCCTGATCTTCGCGATCATCACGCTTTCCCCGGGCGACCCGGCCCGGATGATGCTCGGCCAGGAGGCGACGGAAGCAGACGTGCAGGCCGAACGTGCCCGACTGGGGCTGGACCGGCCGGTGCCGGTCCGCTACGCCATCTGGAT
>SKKR01000022.1 GCA_007123655.1 Thermomicrobiaceae bacterium | reverse complement strand
GGTACGGCACCGTGTCCCAGTCGTCCGGACCTTCAAAGTAGACCTGGAACGTATCAGTTTCCTCACCGGTGTTCATAACCGGAACCTGGATCTCATTTTCGATACCTGGTGTGACTTCTGGGAAGACGACCGCGCCGCCGGCGTCTCTCAGGATCGGATCGACGAGAACACCCGGGCCGCGGACATCGAAGTACACCCTCATGACATCCCCAGCGGGCGGGATTGCACGCACGGCAACATTCGCATCCGTTCCATCAAGCCAGGTAAGGTCATCGACCGTGCGTGCCGGATGACCGTGATTCTGAGGAGGATTGAACGCTGAGCCGCCGATCAGTTCGAGCCATCCCGTTGTCGTGTTTACGCGGTACTCGCTCTCGTCAACGCGCCAGATCATTAGCCCCTCGCTGCCGACGCCCTGATCGTAGGTGCCGGCAGTGCGAGACCGGTTCTCGACGATGAGATAGTCGTCGGTCCCCTGATCCGGGTCATACAGGATGAACGAACTGCCGGCCGGCTCGGTCGGAACCTCGTAGTACCCACTCCTGGTTACCACCGTCGGCGGATTCCAGCCGAGGTGCATGTAGTGCCAGGCGTTGGGACGCCAGAGGCGATTGTAGAACTGGTTGACCGTGCCCCCGCCGATGTCCGTTCGTAACCCGACGTTCTGGAAGTAGGTATCGGGCATGTCGAACAACTGGTGACCGAGTTCATGCACGATGGTCATCAGGTTCGTCGCGGTACGGGTCAGGACGAATCGGTAGCGGCCAGACGAAAAGTTGCGAAAACTGACACCATCTACCTCGAAGCTCCTCGACGGGCCGCGGTCGATGAGGCCACCGCCCGAAACCTCGTCTGAATTGCAATCGAGATCGTCGCCGGGAAGCTCGTCCTCGGGTCGACATACCAGGCGGTCATCTGTGTCGTGCCGGACGATGCTGAGTTCGAGTTCGGTTATCTCGTCATCCTCGTTTGCGAACTGCGAGAAGTCGACGTACTCGCTCGCTTCCTCGAGCAGTAACTCCAGCTCTTCCGCGGGGGAGCCAACCCAGTGGGGATCTCTAACTTCGCCGGTGCTGATTTGCACGACACCGTCGACCCCATCCTCGTTCGCGCCTTCGGTTACCGGCACGGGATGAAGCATCAGTCTGCCGCCCGAGACCTGCTCGAAGTAGCCGCGCGCACTCGGGAAGTCCCCAAAGTACTGGTCATGCACTGCCTGCGCGGTCATGTGATCGAGGTGGTCAAAGCGCGGATCGGGCGGAACATCAGCTCCAGTAAACGGCAAGTCGTCAAATTCAACGTACAAAACGAGTACGTGACGCTCGGTCTGACCACCGAGCGGGCTTAGCAGTTCGCCATGCGGGTAGCTGTCGTCAATTACTGGAAAGTCCGGCGGGGGGTCGGGATAAAAGTGATTATCGGCCATTGCTGGCGCGGCCACCATCAATGCGATCGCAAGTGCGCCGATTGCGACCCAGATCTGTCGGAGTCTTCCGGCCCTACGCATTGATTCCCTCCCTTGTGGTTATTCACCAACTCACCATCAGTCCCGTGCACGACATGCCCGCATCGGTTCACAGAGTCCCCGCTCCAGCGGAACTGCTGGCTCGTGGGGGCCTGATCGCCGAGGAACCTGAACGTTCATGTCCAGTGCTGAATCGAGCTCGATTCACGTCGGTCCAGTATGACCGCCGGATGGAAGAAGCGCATCCGTAACATTGCTCATGCATGTACGCAATTCTCGCGCAGAAGTGGCTACGTACATGAAGTACAAAAGGGCTAGTGGAGAAGGACCGGCGAGACTCTCAGCGGAAGTACCCAATTCCGCCAGGCCGGGATTCAACGACATTGACGGAGCGCGTAGGGCCGCGATCCCTCGAGTGTGGTGACGTTGCTCTTGCGGGTGGTGGTGGGCGTCTCGAGGGTGTCTCATAACGTTCTCGCAGGTAGTGGCGGGCGACTCTGCCCGCCATTCTGCGCTCGCAATCGACGCACGGAACGAAACATCAAGGCGTCAATGTAGTGTGCGCGTAAACACCCTTATCTACAGTGGCGCATACGGAGCTGCGCCACTACCGTGGTGAGGCTTCTGAGACAATCTCCTGAGCTGCGCCACTACCGGGGGAGGCTCTTGAGACACCTCCTGCCTGCCGGCCCGGTGGAACTAGCCGATCAACGCGCTCGCACAGAGTCCGACCTGATCGGCGCTGACGTGGTCGTGCGACCCTGCGGTCAAATGGAATTCCATTCACGTTCCCTGAGAAAGGGTCTAGTACGCAGCTTGCGGGCCGATCACGTCCTGGCCGCCAAGGTAGCCGCGCAGGACATCCGGGACGACCACAGTGCCGTCCGGTTGCTGGTAGTTTTCCAGGATGGCGATCATCGTCCGGGGCAGGGCGAGGCCCGACCCGTTCAGCGTGTGGGCGTACTGCGGACGTCCCCCATCTTCCGGCCGGAAGCGGATGTTCGCCCGGCGCGCCTGGAAGTCCCGGAAATTGGAACAGGACGAAACCTCCAGCCAGTCTTCCGAGCCTGGCGCCCAGACTTCGAGGTCGTATTTCTTGGCGGCGACGAAGGAGAGATCTCCGGTGCACATCTGGACGACGCGGTACGGTAGCTCGAGGCGCTGCAGGATCACCTCGGCGTTTCCAAGCAGGCTGGTGAGTTCATCGTCCGATCGCTCCGGCTCGACGAACTTGACCATCTCGACCTTCTCGAACTGGTGGACCCGCTTGATCCCGCGGACATCCCGCCCGGCGGAGAACTGCTCGCGACGGAAGCAGAGCGATTGCGCCACGTACTTGCGCGGGAGCGTGCCTGGTTCCAGGACTTCGTCCCGGTGGTAGTTGGTCACCGAGACCTCTGATGTTGGAATGAGCCACAGGTCTGATTCCTCGTCGTGGTACAACGTGTCGCCGAACTTGGGCAGGTTGCCGGTGCCGACCATCGACTCACTGCGCACGAGCACCGGAGGGTAGAGCTCGAGATAGCCGTGTTCCCTGGTGTGGACGTCGATCATCCAGGTAACAAGCGCCCGTTGCAGCCTCGCCATGTCAGCCCGGAGGAAATAGAACCGGGAACCGGAGACCTTCACCCCGCGCTCGAAGTCGATCAGTCCCTGGTCAGCGGCGAGATCCCAGTGCGGCACAATCGCTTCATCCGGTTCTTTCGGATCTCCCCAGTGGCGGGTGATGACGTTTGCGGACTCATCCGGACCTTCCGGGACGTCGGGATCCGGCATGTTTGGAACTTCGAGCAGAAGTGCCTGAAGTCGCTCGTCGACCCGCTTGACCTCCTCGTCGAGCCCGGAGATCTCATCTCCGAGCTGGCGCATCTCCGCGATCTTCTGGTCCCGCTCC
>SKKR01000053.1 GCA_007123655.1 Thermomicrobiaceae bacterium | reverse complement strand
CAGGGAAGGGAATTCAATGCCTGGTGGACCGACATTTGGGAAGAACCCACCGAAGGACATGGTGCATTTCGGAATTGTTACCGGCCAGCACTGGCTAAGCTGGGACGACCTCAAATACCAGTGGGATTTCGCGGAACAGACCGGGTTCGACTCCGCCTGGGGGTTCGACCATTTCTATTCGCTCTATAACGGCGACCTGGGGATCTGTTTCGAGGGCATGACGCTCCTCGCCGGAATGGCTGAACGGACGGAGCGGCTCCAGGTGGGGCTCATGGTCACCGGTATGACGCACCGCAACCCGGCGATCTTCTTCAAGGAAGCGGTGACGATCGATCACATCTCCGGCGGCCGCATGCTGCTCGGGGTTGGCGCCGCCTGGAACGAGCGGGAACACCAGGCTTACGGAATCGAGTTTCCGTCCGCAAAGGTGCGGGTAGACCGGTTCGGCGAGGCCATGGAGATGTTTCGCAGGCTCGAAACACAGGAGCGGACGACATTCGAGGGAGAGAACTACTCACTGGTGGATGCTCCGTTCGAGCCGAAACCGGTGCATGGGCACATTCCCGTGCTGGTAGGCTCCCGCGGCAAGCGTATGATGCGCTTCATCGCGCAGTACGGCGACCAGTGGGACGGCCGCGGTACACCGGAGGAGTATGCAGAGCACTCCCGACGGCTTGACGAGTACTGCAGGGAAATCGGGCGGGATCCGTCCGAGATCCGCCGGGTGCTGGCAAGTGGAGCACACAACTTCGAGACCGAGGATCGCTTTCGCCAGCACGTGCTGGACTATCACGCGGTCGGCGTTCGGAGCTTCATGTTCGATTTTCCGCTCGGCGAGGTGAACACGACCACGCGGAACATCGCCGAGAAGGTCATCCCGGAGCTGCGAGAGCAGCTGGACGGGAAGTAGCGGGGTCTGCGCGCGAATCCACTGACGGGGAGGTAAACCATGGGGCTCGGACCGACCAGGGGGACGAACCCGTCCGGCGATACTGTCGACTTCGGCATCATTACCGGACAGCACTGGCGCTCGCTTGATGAGATTCGCGAGCAGTGGGACTTCGCCGAGGAGACCGGCTGGGACTCGGCCTGGGCGTTCGATCACTTCTTCTCCCTGCGTGAAGGGGTGATGGGTCCCTGCCTTGAGGGATTCACCCTCCTTGCAAGCCTGGCGGAACGCACCGAGGACGTCCAGCTCGGCCTGATGGTAACCGGCATGACGCACCGGAACCCGGCGATCATGTTCAAGGAGGCGGTGACCATCGACCACATCTCCGGCGGCCGTCACGTGTTCGGTGTCGGCGCGGCATGGAACGAACGCGAGCACGAGGCATACGGCATCGAGTTTCCGTCGCCGAAGGTGCGCGTCGACCGGTTCGCTGAAGCGATGGAGATGTTCCGGCGGCTGGAGACACAGGAACGAACGTCGTTCGACGGAGCGTCCTACCGGCTCGTCGATGCGCCTTTCGAGCCGAAGCCGGTCTACGGGCATATGCCGGTGCTCGTTGGCTCGACCGGCAAGCGAATGCTTCGCTACGTGGCGCAGTATGCCGATCAGTGGGACGGCGGCGGCACGCCGGAGGAGTTCGCCGCGCACGGTGAGCGCCTGAACCGGTATTGTCAGGAGATCGGCCGTGATCCGGCGGAGATTCGATGGGTCCTTTCGACCGGACGGGACAAGGTTGAGAGCGAAGATACGTTCCGGCAACACGTTGAGGACTACTACAACGTCGGCGTCCGCTCGTTCCTGTTCAACATCCCGTATGGTCCGATCTCACCAACGCTTCGGAACATCGCGGAGCAGGTGATTCCGGAGCTGCGGGACAGATACAGCAAGCCCTAGTCTCCAGTCGCGTACGAATGCATGTTTTCGTTGACGGGATGGCACGCTCAGCGTATAATTCCGGGGCGTGGGTGTGTGTTCTCTTGTGTTCAATCTTTCCGTTTTCATTGCAGCCACGCGGGAAACGCGTACAATAGGCCGGTGGGGAAGGGGACATATTCCCGTGACCATGTGTCAGATTCAGGCCGATCTTCGAGTTGCGGAGTCACCATGACCGTTGCCACAGAAACCCGCACGTATACCAGCGCGGACATCCGTGTGCTGGAAGGTATCGAGGCAATCCGAACCCGTCCGGGTATGTACATCGGCTCGACTGGCTCGACCGGACTTCACCATCTTATCTGGGAAGCCGTTGACAACGCGACAGACGAGGCGATTGCCGGCTATGGATCCAACGTGTGGGTCGAGATCGACCAGCAAGGCTGGGTCACGGTCCGCGACGAAGCACGTGGAATCCCGTTCGATCCCAAGCAGGTGAACGGCAAGAAGTTGCCGGCAGCGACGGTGATCCTGACCGTCCCGCACTCCGGCGGAAAGTTCGATGAAGGCGCCTACAAGACCGCCGGCGGCCTGCACGGTGTTGGCGCCACCGTCATCAACGCGCTCGCGGAGAAACTGGAGCTCACGATCTGGCGAGGCGGCCAGGAGTTCTTTCAGACGTTCGAACGCGGCAAGCCGAGCAAGCACGTCATCTCCAAATGCGACAAGAAGTGGTCAGGAACGCAGTTCCGCTGGAAGTATGACCGCGAAATCTTCTCGGACACGATTGGCTACCAGCAGGAGATCATCGAAAGCCGCTTGCGTGCAGCGGCGTATTTGAATCGCGGGATCGCCTATCACCTCACCATGTGGGATGACGATGCCGGCGAGATGGTCACGCAGACGTTCCTCTCGAAGCATGGCTTGCCCGACTACATTGAAGAGCTTCGCCCCAGAGACCGCGACAGCGTTCCGGTCTTCAATAAGCCGGTGAGCACGTCCGAAAAACGGGACGGCGTGCTGGTCGAAGTCGCTATCCAGCCCAACAAGGGCGAGCGTACCAGGATCGTTTCGTTTGCCAATGGGGTGCGGACGATAGAAGGCGGCACCCATGAGAGCGGATTTCAGGCGGCGCTGACGAAGGTATTGAACGATCAGGCCGTGAAACTTGGTATTACCAAGAAACGTGAGTTCGACGGGGAGTTGATTCGGCAGGGCCTCGTCGCGGTGATCTCAGTCAAGCTGTCAAATCCGCAATTCGAAGGGCAGACCAAGAATCGACTGACGAACCCCGGTCTGGACAGTATCGTCCGCTCAGTGGTGAATGATCTCCTTGGTAAGTGGTGTGGCTCGAACGAAGCGTCGGTAAAGGACTGGGTTCGCACGCTGGAGCAGCGCCGAAAGGCGCGAGACGCGGCCAAGGCGGCTGCCAGGCTTGTGATGACCGGCAAGGGCAAGCGCAACGGCACGCTGATGGATGCCGGCATCTCGGACAAGTTCATTCCCTGCAACTCGAAGGAGCCATCGCGCTCCGAGCTCTACAT